>CALCGQ010000300.1 GCA_937901015.1 uncultured Bacteroidota bacterium
TCTAACTTTTGACTTTGCGGAACTTTGCGAATCCTTAGCGCCCTTTGCGGTTAGAATACAATTCAACAATGTAGCAATGCAAAAATGACCAAATGAAATAATGATTTAATATAAACCCTCTAACTTTTGACTTTGCGGAACTTTGCGAATCCTTAGCGCCCTTTGCGGTTAACCTCTGTTCCACTTCTTTCACGGGCAATAAAACTCAAACCATTTTAATGTTACAATATAATTGAAAAATAATAACCATCCTCGTTACATCTTTTGATAATTATTCAAAGCCAAAAGCCAAAAGCCAATGACCAAAGACCAAAGACCAAAGACCAGAAAAAAAACAACCCGTTGTTTCCAGTTTTTCAAATCAAAACTTGACTTCTCAAATCCACCATATTATATTTGCCAATGAAACCCATAGCCTAGTAAAACCCAAATTCTACTTTCTTGTTGGTTTTAAATCAATTCTGGTTATATAATATGTCGTATTATGAAAAAACTATTCCTATTATTGGTGTATTCACTCATATGGGTACATGTATCACAAGCACAAACTTTTACTAGTGTTCAATCAGGAAGCTGGTCCGAGGCTGCCACGTGGGACCTTGGTAGTGCTCCAGGTTCATCCAGTGATGTTGTTATTTCCAATGGAGATAGTGTTGTTATTAATACAGCGAGCACCATCGCTTCATTAATCATAAACGGTTCAGATGAAAGTAATTATGGAGTCCTTACCATAAACACAAATGCAGAATTATCAACCACATCTCATACAACTATATACGGTAAAGTTTATTTGCTCGATGGTGTGTTTAATGAGGGTAATTCATCCGGTGATAAACTAATAGTTAATGGTTCAAGCCTTGGTAATTCTTGCCTAATGTCAATTTATGGTGGAGTTCTTAATATATCAAGATACCTAAGCTTGAGTAATGCGTCATCAATGACAATATCCGGAGGCATTCTAAATATAAACAGTTCGGGAGGATCAACTAGCGCTGATATTATAAATATTCCTGCAGGTACAACCTTTACCATGACCGATGGAATAGTTAATATTCTTAATGGAAATGCAGGCAGCGGAGCTACATTGAAATATAACCCATCCAACTCTATAGTTACCGGTGGTACAATTAACTTATTAAACATAAAGAACTATTCGGCAACTACTTTAATCATTGATGATAGCCTCTATGAAATAGTTTGCGATGTAGGTTCAGGTGATACATTATTGATTAGAAATATGCCTAGTACATCAGATGGGGTTAGCTTTCATGATTTTACCATAACATCAGGTGTTGTAGTAATAGAGCAAGGATCTGGCTTAACTATTACAAATTCATTAACTAATAATTCAGGATCTGATGGCTTTGTAATCGAGTCAACATCATCAGGAAATGGATCATTAATATCATCTGGCTCGATAATAGGAACAGTTCAACGTTACATAGAAGCATATTCAGGAGATAGCGACGGCTGGCATGAAATCAGCAGTCCTGTCAATAATATGACCATCGATGGAAGTGATTTTGACCCAGGTATTAATGATGACTTCTTTGCATGGAGTGAAAGTTCAAATACATGGCTTAACCAGAAAACAGCAGCCAATAATATTACAAACTTTATTAATGGACAGGGATATCTTGTTGCTTATGAATCAACTTCCACCAAAGATTTTACAGGAACTCTTAATACATCCGATGTCACTTTTAGCAATCTTAGTAATGGAGTAGGTAGTGGATGGCATTTGTTAGGTAATCCCTTTTCATCTGCAGTTAATTGGAATAATGGAGATTGGGCGTTATCAAACGTTGGTGGAGTTGCAAAAGTTTGGAATGAAGCTGCAGGTAATTATACTGATATTCCAGCTCTTGGTGTAATTCCATCTACAAACGGCTTTTTTATTCAGGTTTCAGATCTTTCTAATACCATAACTATACCAGCTTCTTCACGAGTTCATAATTCCTTAAATAATTTCAAATCAGTTAATGACACAAGTTCAGAAACATTAATAGTAAGAGTTGCAAGTGATTATGATTCATATTCAGATCAATGTGTTATTGGTTTTAGAGATAATGCAACAGAGGAATGGGATATTGAATTTGACTCACGAAAGTTATGGGGGTCAGATAAAGCACCACAGATTTGGACAATCTCGATGGGAGAGGAGCTCTCCACCAATTATCTTCCTCACATTGTTGAGTCATTTATCCTCCCATTATCATTTAAAGCTGGTAGTGATGGAAACTACAAGCTAAGTTTTGATAATATCAACAGTTTTTTCGATAACAGTATAATTGAACTTGAGGATATTTTCACTGGTGCTTTTATAGATCTTACAACACAACCAAACTATGATTTTGAAGCATCCGTATCTGATGATCCCAATAGGTTTCTTCTGCATTTCTTCGGAGTTACTCATCAGGATGAAATACTGCAAAGTAGCCACATAATCTATTCATATAATAATGAGATTTACATAAGTAATAAGTCAAATAAATCAATTGAAGGAAATATAATGGTTTACAATATGCTGGGCCAAAATGTTGTAAATAAAGAGATTGTAGGTGAAAGAGCATGTCCAACGGGAATTTATCTAAGTCCTGGTAGCTACATAATTAGATTCCTTTCCGATGACGGCATTACAGTCACAAAACTATTCATTAACTAGTAATCTACAAGCCATGAAAAACCTCAGAATAATACTAACAATCGTAATTCTAGCCACAATATCAAGCGTATTTCCAATTCAAATTAATGGCCAACCGGACCCACCATCTGGTCACGGAACCACTGGTGATGCAGCACCCGGAGGAGGAGCACCAATTGGTAGTGGTACTCTAATAATAATTAGTATGAGTATAGCATATGGCGCAATCAAGATCTACGGACATAAGAAAGATGAGCTAGAAGAATAGATAGTATTAGAAATTCCCCCACGTTTCAAGCGTCCACACCTGTTCGGTAGACTAATACCAATTAGTTAAGGGTTTTAGTCATTGCGAACCTTGAGGGTTGGCCTGGTGTGATAGCGTGAAGTAATCTCACTGGTTAATTATAGATATTGATCTGTAAAGGATTAACAACTGAGATTGCTTCTTCACTCCACTCATCGCAATGACGCTTTTCAACAGCTTGGTTATTAAGTTAATTGACATTGGTTTGGCAGACAGGTGCGGACCCTTAAAGCAGGATAAGTGAAATAATATTTGTTATTACACGATAATATCACCTTTCAACATTTCAACATTTTAGCATTTCAACATTTTATCCTTTCACCACTAACGAATCCTCTTAACATCAGCCAAATTAAACTTCATTTTAAACACCTTTGATGGTCGAAAAGCGGGCTTAATAGCCTTGATACTGCCAATAGAAAAGTTATCAGAGTTATCTGATGGAGATGAGCTAAGCGTCACATGAAAACTTCCCAGATTCCCTAATCTCACTATCTGACCATCAATGAGAAGGGCGGGAATTAATTCTAAAAATTCATTAATAATATTTGAAACCACCAAATTAGAATACTCAGTTGATTCGGATATTTGGTTAATCATAGATTGAAGAGAAGTTTCGCCCTGATACACCTTTCCAGCATAGTATCTAACAGACCTCTTTAAATTTTGTGGATTCTTACGTGCAAGTGCTTTAACTTTGATTGTCATAATAGTGTGTATTAGGTTAAAAATATGG
>CALCGQ010000301.1 GCA_937901015.1 uncultured Bacteroidota bacterium
AATGTCGGCTTGAACAAATCGGTCAAAAATGGCGTCAAGCCTTTCCTTTGGAATTCCAATCCCAGTATCCTCAACGGTTATTCTAATATTTTGATCTTCTCGATTACAACCTACCTTAATCTCACCTTTATGACTATACTTTATTGCATTTTTTGTGAGATTACTAACCACGGCATAAAATTTCTCAAGGTCTGTTAAGATAACGCTTTCATTTTCATTCAGAATCCCTGATGACAAGAGTTTTATACCTTTATTATTAGCTTCGGGTGCAAAGAAATCAACTAGGTTAGCACATTGTTCATTAATGTTAACAGGAGCTATGTTGACTTTCATTTGTCCTGCCTCAATCATTGAAATATCCATTAAGTCAGTTACTGTGTGAAGCATCCTGTTTCCACTTTTCTGGATGATATCAATATATTTTTCTTTTTGATCACCTGTTATATTAGGTTTTGATAGAAGGTTGGTAAATCCCAGAATACCATTCATAGGTGTTCGAATTTCATGACTCATGTTCGCAAGGAATGCAGATTTAAGCCGGTCACTTTCTTCTGCTTTAACTTTTGATTTTTCGAGATCAATGTTCATCTCTCGGATTTGTATCATACTTTCACTAAGCTCCTCGTTAAGAGCTTCATACTCTTCATTCTGCCTTTGCAAATCCTGTTCCGTTTTCTTTCTGTGAATCGAAATGCTAATTTGTTCAGAAACAAATTCTAGCATTTTTAAATCATTCTTACCATAAGCATTCTCATCCTGGTAGCTTTGAACAGCAATTACACCGATTGCTTTTTTGTTGATTAATAATGGAACACCAAGCCACACCTCAGAGTCTGGTCCACCACTTTTAACTAATCCCTTTTCTTCCAAATTCTTTATTTTATTCTTCGAAGCTAAAAGTGGTTTCCTTGTTTTAAGTACATATTTTGTTAATGTATTTCCTCCCTTAAAGGTTGTAGTTGTTGATTTTTCATCTGACATATATGGGAGAGAGAAAATATCGTCCATTTCATTATATAAAGCAACATAGAAGTTAGTTGTATCAATAATAGGGCTAAGTTCATCCTGAATTTGTTGAATAAAATTTGGTAAACTCTCAATGGTATTACTTGCATTTGAAATATTGTAAAGAGCTGACTGAATCTTTTCAGCATTTTTCCTTTCTGTTATATCAGTATGAGCTCCAAACATCCTTGTAACCTTACCCTTACTATCCTTAACAACCGCTGCTTTGTTTGATATCCATACGTATGATCCATTCTTATGCCTAAGCATGAATTCTGAAATAAAAAATTCTGTTGGGTTATCAATGAAGTCGCTTATCTCTTGTAATTTGATTTCACGATGGTCAGGATGAAGTAGTTCTTTCCAAACACTGAAATCATTTTTCAATTCATTTGGTTTATAACCTAATTGTGCTTTCCATTGGTCACTGAAATAAACTTCATCGCTTTTAATCCACCAATCCCAAATACCATTATCTGAAGCTGCTGTTGCGAGGCGGTATCGTTCTTCACTGAGCATTAAGCGTTCTTCTATTATTTTCTGCGCTGAGATGTCTGTGGTAAACCCAAAGAAGTGCTTCTTATTCTTTTCAATAAAACATCTTCCCTGTGATTGATGCCAGGCTTCTTTACCATTACCTTTAAGTACTTTATATCGGAGAGTAATTACTTCTTCTGGCTTTAGTATAGCTTCATTAAAGGCTTTTATAATTTCATTGGTAAAATTGGGTAATATAAATGATTTAAGGTTTTCCCAACTATTCTTAATACTTCCTGGTTGAATTTTTAGCAATTCATCCATGACTGGTGAAATATAAATGTTTTGTAAACTACTTCCATCAACTATATCAACACGCCACACAGCAGTAGTAATATTGGAAACCACAAGGTTATAGTTATTATTAATTCTTTTTAACTCTTGTTCTAATTGTAGTTCTTTTGTAATATCCTTAAAAATGCAAAATGTTTTCTGAGATTCGCCGTCGGCTTCCAATCCCAATTCTCCTTCAAGAGTTATATGTAAATTACTTCCATCTTTTTTAACTAGTTGTAAATTAACTCCTCCTACAAAGCCTTTTTCCTTAAATTCCTTGAATTTATTATGGAAAATGTCGATGCTATCAGGGTGCACATAATCTCCAAACCATTGTCCAGTTACTTCTTCTTTATCATAGCCCATTGTAGAAAGCCACATTGGATTTACGTCAGTAATAATTCCATCCATATCTAATGATTGATAGGAGAGTGGTGAGTTTTCATACATGGATTTGTACTTTCTCTGGCTTTCAATTAAACGGGCTTCCATCTTTTTCATTAAGCCAAAAGTGTTTAATCCTGTTTTAACAATAGAGAAAAGTCTGTCAGAAGTAAGTTCCGTTTTTGTTCTATAATCATCGATATCAAAATCCTGCATCACCTTTCTTTCCGGAGCAACACCGGGTTGACCAGTTCTGAGTATTATCCTGATTGTCTTGTTATTTAGTTCATTTCTGATAAAATTAACCAACTCCAATCCAGAAGTATCATTCTCCATAACAACATCAAGTAAAACTAGAGATATATCACGATGAATTCTAAGAATACTTCTAGCTTCAGAGGCAGAATAAGCACTTAATAATTCTATTTTTTTACCTTCTATCAGAAAGTCTTGCAGAGTAAGCTTGGTTACAGTATGAATATCCTTTTCATCATCAACAACAAGAATCTTCTCTCCATAATAAAATTCATCAATTTTATCGTCTTTACCTTTAGCTGTTTCTGGTGCAAAAAAATCGTAATCTTTACTGTCAATCATATTAAATTTATTTTAGGGTGATTGTCAATATTATGTTCTTCTATTTTCATTGGTACTTTAATTATAGTAAGCAAACCATCCTTGTTTTCACAAACAATACTACCTCCAAGTTTTTGAACTACCAGATTATAAGTAATATGCAGGCCTAAACCTGATCCCTCTTGTTTATTAGTAGTGAAAAATGGTTCAAAAATCTTGTCTATTATGCTTGAGGGTATTCCACATCCATTATCTGAATACGATAACGTTAATAATTCATCGATCTTGTTGATGTCTATTGTTATTCTGGGGTTATTTATGTTTTTAAAAGCATGGGTAATTGAGTTAATTATCAAATTAGTGATAATCTGTGCATAAACACCTGGGTATGATATTGTATTTATTGATTTAGATCCAGTAACTATTACATTAATATTTTTCTTAGTTAATTCCGGTGTAAGTGTAACAACTATATCATTAATATATGAGATAATGTCAAATTCCCTGATTCTATCTGATGTTTCATCTACTGAAACTTTTTTGAAACTTTGTACTAACTTACTTGTTCTTTCAAGGTTTTTGTAAATAAGATTACTGGTTTCTCTAAATTCATTTAATGAGTTCTCGAAGCTGGATTTGGTTAGTTTTCCACTAAAGAATAAATCTTCAAGGTTATTTACTTTATTTATAATCCCAGTGCTTGCAGTTATTCCAACACTTAAGGGTGTATTTATTTCATGGGCTATACCTGCAACAAGATTTCCTAATGCTGCCATTTTCTGTGACTCAACTAACTTTTCCTGAGTGTCTTTAAGGTTTTTGAGAGTACTTGATAATTCATCTCTTTGACTGATAATTAGTTGGTGTGTTCTTGAGTTTGAAATTACAAGTGAACAAACTTTAATTACTGATAATGCAAGATTTTGATAATGGTCGATATATTGTGGAAATGAAATCCCTTTCAATTTAATGATGCCAACAAGTTCATTCTTATGGATTAATTTAAATGTTAGTTCATCTTTATCATCAGATTTCTCATTATTATCAAGTAGCTCTTCTATTATTATTGAGGTGTTTTTGGTTTTTGGCTGTGATATTAAATTACCCGGTAAGCCATTATAAATAGGAAGGAAATATATTGTTGATGGTGCAAATAGAATTGAAAATAAGCTAGTAATTTTATTGATAACTTCACCTTCATTTAAGCTTTCTGCCAGATCATTAAGTAGATCCATCATCATCATGTAATCTGAGACTTTAGAATCTTTCTTTTCATGATTTTTCTTCACTTGATTTAAGGATCTCTGAATTATCATCTCAAGATGATCAGTTCCAACTGGTAAAACTTTGTTGGGCAGTCCCACAAATATTGAAAACTCATCAAGATAATTTTGTATGTCATTTACAACTCCAGTATTGAGTAATAATATGTAGTTAGATGATTCAGCAAAGAATTGTTTTGCTGTTTTATCATCAAACCCCCATATTTTTATTTCATTTCGCCAATTTCTTAACCAACCCGGTGTAACCAGATATCCTCCTTTTGAGATGTAATGATTTACCAATTCTTTGTTTAGCACCAACTGGAAACAGTTACCTAGTTTTATAATATTTGTTGATATTTCAGTTTCGACAATTTCTTTTGTACAAACACTACCTATAAGTATATTTTCAGAATTTGATTTGTCGATATTTAATCTATCAATATTATCAATACTAATGGGAGGCCTCCCACAGTTTGAATTAAATACTTTAACCTCAGTGTTACTTAAGCCAAGTTTCTTTACCACCGTCCATGTCTCTTCAGCAAAGTTGCTGCAAACTATTATTTTGGTATTATTATTCATGTAATGTTCTTAATAATATCCATGTTTTCGAACAGCTTTTGAAATAGCCATTAGGATTTCATCGTCAACCTGATATGGGATTTCACCATGATTGTCGGATAGAATAAAACCACCTCCCTTTGAAGCTTTTTCTATTGCTTCTTTAACTTTATTTTCAGCAATCTCAGGTGTCCATCTGCGCATTTCAAGTGCATTTAGGTTACCCAATAAATTGATTTTACCACCGTACTCAGATTTAAGATCAACCAAATTTTCTTCAACACTAACACCTAATACAGCAGCTCCCATGTTGCATAGCTCACTGGAAATTGGCATGGATATCCCAGATGCAAGGTGCAAGGCAACAGGTCCATTAATTTCAGAAATAGTGCTCTTTCCAATACTATATCCAGTTTCAATAAATTTATCCTTTGGAATTATTGTGGGGGAGGAGCACGGATCAAAATAGCAAATAGCAGTGGCTCCGGCTTCTAATTGAGCATTTGCCCAATCAATACAAAACCTACTATTGTATTCCATTAATTTCCAGAAATGATCTGGTTTCTCATATATAAGTTCTATATAATTACTAAAGCCTAATTGCATTACTGGTAGCGAGAATGGTGACATTACAACCCCAATTATTGGGGCGTCGTCTCCAACTTTTGCTTTTAGCTGTTCTGTAGTTCTAAGTACTTTATTAAGGGCATATGAGTTTTTAACATTCACAGGTTCCAAATCGAATATTTGATCGGGAATATTTATTATCGGAGTTCCAGAATTAGGCGGTCCATTGGGTATATAAATAACATCGCCACCCATGGCTTCTATTTCTATACCAGCATAGTAGAATGAATAATAACAATCATCATCATATTTTTCACGAAGGCGAAGCTGTCCTTCAACAACATTATCAGGTTTTGAGAAATATTCCTTAATGGAAATATTTAGCTCTTTTGCTCCATGCATAGTCAGAAGTAAAAAGAATGGAACTCGATCTGGTTCATTATGCCCCAAGGTAGTTAGCACTCTATCAAGAGATGTCATACGTTCTGTTGTCATGATTTGCCCTCCATCATTTCATTAATAATTGCAATTATTTCACTTGCCCCTGTGGCCATATTGTCAGCTCCTACATCTTTCCATAATTGATTATCGAATCTGAAGGGAGCACCTCCTACGATAATCTTAACATTGTTATTGGTTTCCGTTAGAGAATCTTTTAATTCCTTTATTTTAAGAGCTGAAGGCAGCATTAGAGTTGAAATAAGAATGACTTCGAGTTCGTCATCAATTATTTTTTCAACAAGGTCTGATACTGATATATGACCATAATCATATAGCTCCAAGCCACTTGCTTTTAGTAAGGAATAAATTATACGTTTTCCAAGTAAGTGATAATCTTCCAGAACTGCAATACCAATGCGCGGTTGATTTTTTGCGATTGATTCACCGGGAGGTAGTATTTTATCTATCCAGCTTTCAATTATTTTTCCACTCATGTATACCTGTGAAAGTGCAATGGTTCCATCTTCCCAACCTTCGCCAATTTCATTCATTATTGGTACAATAACGGTCTCAATCAGAACGAGTGGATCCATATCTTTTGACAGTGAGAGTAACATTTCCTCACTTTCAATCTGATTGACTTCAAGGAGAAGTTGCTTCAGTTTTAGTGCTTTTCCATCCATATTTCCAAAGTTAAAAAA
>CALCGQ010000302.1 GCA_937901015.1 uncultured Bacteroidota bacterium
TCAATACCTCCAAAAAAATCATTGGTAGCCAAACTACCATACTCAGGTTCTAAAGCAGATCCAATATTCTCGTAATAGTTAATTGTTCCGCTCTTTTCTCCAATAATAAGATCTAGCTTTGAATCACCATTAACATCAATTATCTGAGGCATTGCTGCTTCGCCAACATCAATATTCATATAGTTTGGCGCACTCAAAATAAAATTTGATGCCTCTCCAATGGCTGCAGTATTTATAAAAAGATGAATATAACCATCTTCATCACCAGCAATCATGTCATCATCACCATCGCCGTCCATATCTCCAAATGAGGGATATACTCCATTGAGCCCCAGGCTAGAAATTTCTGCAAAATCAGTATCGCTTATTTCAAAAGATGGACTTTGCTGACTTCCATTATTTATAAGCAGGTTTAATCTGCTATCAAGGTTTCCTGATTCAATAAAATAACCATAGTTGCCAATAATAATATCTAAAAGTCCGTCAGAATTCGCATCAAAAAACACTGGTCGGGCGCCTTCTCCAACATCAATCATCTCATCCTGAAGAAAGCTATTGGTCTGGTATTCAAATATGTTTTCAGTCTGACTTCCGGTATTACCATAAAACCATATATTATTATGATTATTAGAGTTATTTGGATTAGTAGGGCTAAATAATAGGTCCTTTTTGCTATCATTATTAACATCAATATTATAGGCCGCCGGGAATACTGTTAGGTCGACAGAAAGTGAGTTAGATGGGAAGCCGTAATCAGCACTTGTCATTATAGCTTCATTTGTGAACCCTGTATTTCTTAACATTACCACATTGTTATAGGATATGTCGCCCAACAATAAATCTTTAAGTCCATTATTATCCATATCGATTGCAAGTATTGCTGATCCAGCATGTCTACCACCATAGTAATTTGATGCTTTTTCTTCTATACAACTATCGTTTAATGTTATGCTATTATCGAGTGAACTTTCAGAAAAATATCCCCAACAATCTGTGCTCAATTCAAATTCTAGGTTATCACAATTATCATCATTCTCCATACTAAGGTTACGATGATATGATACCGATTTGCCAAGAACTCCGAATGATAGAATGTCCATATCACCATCTCCATCAATATCTGCCAAAGCGGGAATATCCGGAGGGCTAACATAGAGGTTTTTACTCCCTTCACTGGTCTGAGTCCTTAATAGGTTGCTTACCAAAGTAAACTGTAATGCTGAAGATCCTTTTGTATCATTTCTATAGCATGCGATACCCGCAGCTACACTTGTGAATATATCTTCTTTTCCATCGCAATTGTAATCATACAATAAAGCCCAATTGTGCATTTCAGGAAATAGATGTTCATAGTTTGGATTATGGATATAGTCAATTTGATTTGGGCTACCGCCATTAACAAATGCTTTAATCATACCATACCAGTCTCTTTCGAATACAACCAAATCTTTAATGCCATCATTGTTCAAATCGATTTCTGAAAATTGTGGACTATTCATACCTCCAGCCCATGGGTTTTTTAATTGACTGGTATTTTCAAAAACCAATATTGAATCATAGTTTACAAGTTGTATTTGCCCATTGGTAACTTGTGGGATCAACAATATTGATATTAATGCTATGGATATGAAACTAATTATCTTATTCATTAATAAAAGGATTTGAATATTCAGGATTATTAATGAAACTTGTGTCACTTAGGGTTTTTATAAAAGCGATGAGGCTGTTTTTTTCTTGTTGAGTTAGGAATAGACCACCCTGATTAACCTTTTTCATCAATGGATCAACTGTGGGTGACCAAACAATACCTTCACTATAGAAGTCGATTACCTCTTCCAAACTAGAGAATCTGCCATCATGCATATAAGGTGCTGTAAACATTATATTACGCAAAGTTGGAGTCTTGAACTTGCCGATGTCGTTGGAATTATTTGTAAAATCAGATAATCCATCATCAGTAAAGATACTATCCAATCCATTGTTCCGAAACTTATTATCAGTAAATAGAATAGTACTATGGCAATGAAAACAGTCGCCTTTTTCAGTAAAGAAGATTTCAAAACCCTGAGATTCAGACTGACTAAGCATTACTTCTCCACGAAGATAACTATCCCATTTCGAGTTTGATGAAATCATTGTTCTTTCAAATTGAGCTATGGCTTGTACAACCATAATTGAATCAATAATTTTGCTTCCAAAGGCTTGGTAAAAAAGCTCTGGATACTCTGGATGATTATTCAGTTTATTAGCCGCGTCGGCCCACTCCTGATGCATCTCAATGGGGTTTGGTATTGGCTCAAGAGCCTGCTCCTCAATGGTACTAGCACGTCCATCCCAAAACAATGATGACATCCAGCCTATATTAATAACTGGTGGTGAATTTCTATTTCCTTCGATTCCATCAATACCTGTACTAAATTTCTTCCCATTATCAGTAAACGAAAATTCGGGATTATGACAACTGGCACATGATTGGCTATTATCAGCAGAAAGTATTGGATCATAAAACAACAGTCTTCCCAATGCCACACCTTCGTTGGTTAGAGGATTGTCATCAGGTATTATCATTGCGGGGAACCCTTCCGGTATTACTAAATTGTACGGATTTGGGATATAAGGATCCTCAACAGGTGTTTGATCATTATCTTTATTGCATGATGTAATAAGAAATGACAAAGCAAATAGAAATAGTATGTAATTCCTAAATATCATTATTTACCTTATTTTATCAATGTAAAAAGCATCGACCCCATTTTCCATCAAATCATTCTGTATGGTTTCATTGCCCATTACAGAACTCATGATATTTAGATTGAGATTATTTGGAGATTCCCACCAGTTATTGATGTCCATTACCAATGATAGAGTAATTTCAGCACCACTACTTAGATTAAGTGAGTTGGTAAATTCCAAATTAATATCAATAAAATGTGGAGTTGTCATCAGTCTACCGGTATGTGCCTGATAATTCTTTACAATGGATGCTGAATCAAATTTACCTTCCAGCTTCATATAATGATAGCCGCCACCCATTGGCACCGGCCATTCCATGTTAGTCTCTGGAGGGTTTACGAATAGTCCGTTTATATTTTTTTCATCATCCAGACCAAAGGTTAAATCAAGTTTACTGTATTCTCCAATCGGTAAAATTAATCCAGCCAATACCAGACCTATTTCTTCCTTCGCATCTATATATACAATGGTATCAAATAATATTTTGGTGCCATCTGTTTTTGTAAATTCAAAGTCGGATAGAAAATACTGTAGAGTATAAATACTATAGTTATTATTAGATGAATTGGTGTACATTATAGTATCAAATTCCAAATTTGCATTTCCAACCTTATGATCGAACTGAATGTTAATTATGGGATCTGTTTTTATCTCGTCTTTTTGACATGATAATAAGGTTGTAATTACAAATAGTATTATTAATGATAGTGTTTGATTCAATTTCATTTGTGCTATTAGTTAGATCTGTTAGGTCTTTTAGAACGTAAATATATGTCAATTCTTACATAAGTAGTTCCATGTTTTTTACCACCTAAAATTATAATTTATCGCGGAGAGAATTCGAGATACATACTTTGCTTACTTGAAAAATCCTCTTTTTATTGATTTATTACCAATAAACTTTAATTACTGTGCTAAGTTAAAAATTAATATTCAGATTTATAATCTGCTGATTCTTAAAATTTAATAGAGTAATAACAATGATTATCCATGAATGTTCACTCTTCCCAGATATAAAGATACTAAGAGGCAACTTATAATGTGAAATATATGTCTAATTATGTGTGAAAATGATGGAAATTATTGATCATGATAACTTTGAAAATAATAACTTTGCGTGCCTTGAATTCTAAAAAAAATATAGGTTGTGGCTATTAATTATATAAAAAAATTAATCTTATTGCTTCTCATTCTAGTTTCAGGTATTGCCTACTCTCAGGTAAATATTCAAATTGAAGAGCTTACACCCGAAGACGATGATATTGGTTATAATGTTGATACTCTCAAACGATGGGTTACTGAAATATTTAATGGACCTGGAGGAATGATCGATACCTCAACGATCACTTTTAAAGGAAACTATCAGGCTTTTGGTAAGTTTTTCGATGGAACGGATATTGGGTTTCAAAAAGGTCTGATTATATCAAACGGTAGAGTTGAAAATGCGGAAGCTCCAAATAATATTGGAGCAAAGTCGGATGCATTTAACACATTCAGCCTACTGGAACATTCTGGCGATGAAGATTTGCTGGATATGTACAATACAATATTTACTGGTGCAGGAGGTAGGGATACAACAATTTACTATACCGGTGATGCTGCAGTTTTAGAGTTTGTATATCGACCTTTCGGAGATTATGTGGCACTTGATTATGTTTTTGCATCAGAAGAATATCCTTCTAGCAGTGTTCAACCAAGTACAGATGTGGATTTAACAGGGTTTAATGGCTCCAATCAAGTTTTTGATTTATTTGGGATTTCCATAAAATCTGGGCAAGGATTTAGAAATCTTGCATTTACCGCGCCTACGATGCCTGGAGGTCCTCCTCCTCAGCCTCCTGAACCTCAAAGATGGGTTACGGTTCAACACATTAATGAAAATAGCAATCCTTCGTATTATCAGTCAAATCCAAATGCTCCTCCATTGGGGTTGGATCTTGGAACACAGTTCGATGGGTTGACAAAGGTAGTTGGTGAGCTTGGCCCTTTAAATGCTGTTGTAAATGATGTATTGCCTTGTGGCTATTATAATGTAAAAATTGCAATTGAAGATTTCTATTGGAATAGCCCTGATCCCGAACAAATTCCCAATGGTTTTGAAATAAATTCGGCTCTTTTTCTTAAAGAACATGGGCTTGAAAGTACACTACAATCAACAAATTCAAAGTTTTCTGAATATGATGTTGAATATGAATATTTACGTACTGAATTGGAGGGTGAACTTGTTGAAGATTGTAATTTTATTACGGCCACCTTCACTCTTCACGACACCATAAATATTGATTACCATATTCCATTCAAAATTGAACCTCCTGGTTATAGGCAGTATGTTGAGGTTGCTTTTGAGGGCGGAGATGTAATAACAAATGATTCGATCATTTTTTATCATGGTGATTCTATTAAAACAATTACCATTAAGGCCATAAACCTTGATGATGATTATCCTAATATACAGTTCAGATACCCTATTAATCCGTGTGATTATCCAACCCAATTGGGTGGTACTGGATTTACAGGTAAAATTCCGTTTAACCTAAGAGATAACAAACCCATATCATTTACTGCAAACCCAAAAGTTTATGAAGCGTTCTGCAAAGAAACCATCAACTTAACCATTACAGATGTTACAGGAGACGGTGTAGATCCTTTATTCTATTACTGGAACGGAGATATAGTTTCAAAAGATACCATTGCTTATCAGGTTCAAAATAGTCCCGATTATGTAAATATACTGGTAAAAGATCATTGTGATAATGAAGGTAATGGAGTTGTTAAAATTAACAATAAGCCTGTTGTTCTCGAACAAATACTTGATGCGTTTTTATGTGGGCCAGGGCAGTTTGCTGATGTTCCCGTTAGTGCTCTTCAGCCAAATTATCCCGACTATACAATTGATCATGTAAAGTGGTATAAAGGAACTCAGCTTTTGGGCGAAGCCGATGGAAATATTATACGTGTTGTTTACGATGATGCCGTTGGTGATGGAATTTGGACTTGTAGTTTTGAGATTACCGATTGTTGCGGTGGAACACAAACAGGAACATTCATTGTTAATCAATCGGAACTTACTCTTGGTGATGATGTATGGATCTGTAAAGATGATGAAAAAGAACTCATTGCAAATGCACAGGCTCAGACATTTGAATGGTTTGCAACAAACAACCCTTCTGTAATTCTTTCAACAACTAACTCCGTGCTAGTAAGTCCGGTTGTAACCACAGAATATACCTTAAGAATTCTTGATCTTTGTGATGTTGTTCAGTCTGCCACAATTACTGTAAATGTTGATTTATTTGAACCTCAAATTACAATTGAGCCAGCTTCTGCAGAAATATGCCCAAGTGAAGAAATCACTCTTACGGCCAATGATGCGATTGAATGGAATTGGACTCCTGGTGATGAAACTACTCAGTCAATTACCCTTAATCCAACCATCCCAAATGTATATGAGTATACATTAACTGCCTCATCGGATTATTGTTTTGATAAGATAACTTCGGCTTCTTTTGAAGTATTTCCAACACCAGTTGCTGAATTTAGCTTCGACCCAGCAGATGATGGATGTACAGGAGA
>CALCGQ010000303.1 GCA_937901015.1 uncultured Bacteroidota bacterium
AAATTTCGCATTGTGCTATGGTTAACTTGAAAATGTGTTTTATGATAAAAAGGTATGTAGTTCTGACATTATTTTTAACTTCCATGTTAGCTCGAGTGAGTTCCATGGAAGTTGAGAATAAAGACCTAGTTTATGACAGTAATATCCAAACTGTGCTGCTTCACCCAACAAGCGATCAGTTATTACCACCGGTTATTAGATTAAACTCAACCGATAGGCTTAGATTGTCATTTGATGATATGAGTCCTGAATCATACCAATTCAGATATACTTTTATTCATTGTGATGAGAATTGGGAAACTTCAGAACTAGATCAGATGGATTACCTAGATGGTTATTTTGAAGAAGACATAATAAAATACGAATTTTCGTTGAATGCGATTCCTCCCTACATCCATTATAATTTGTTTTTCCCTACTCGGGATATGAAAATCAAGCTTTCGGGTAATTACATTTTGAAAGTATATGTGGATACGCCTGACGACGAAAATGTCATATTCACAAGAAGATTTTTTGTTATGGAGCCATTGGTTAGAGTTGATATTAATATACCATATTATCCTAAAAACTTGGAATTTGTAAGAAAGAAGCAACAGGTAGATATAACGCTTTTTACCCCTGATTTATTTAGTGCCGAACCAATGCAAAGAGTAAGTGTTTCCGTTCAGCAAAACGGACGCTGGGATAATATTAAGCAAGGGATTAAGCCAACTTCTATTATGATGGATCAACTAAACTTTGATTATCGAGAAGGAATTGTGTTTGAAGGAGGAAATCAATTCAGGAATTTTGATATGAAAAGTTTTTGGTATCAATCAATGTATATCAAAGAAATAATAAGCAATGCAGATGGTTATGTTATTGAACTTCACACTGATCAATCAAAAGCAAAAAAGCCATATAGTGTTATTGAGGACATAAACGGAAGGAAGTTGATTAAGGCAAGAACGGGCCAGAATACTAGTATTGAAGGTGAGTATGCCTGGGTTGAATTCTGGTTAAATCAATCAAAAATCAAAGATGCTGATATTTACATAATGGGTGCTTTGAATAATTGGCAGCTTGATGAAAAAAGTAAGATGAGATATGATTCTCGCTATAATATGTACCGTGGCCAGATGTTTCTAAAACAGGGCTACTACGATTATTTGTACAATGTTGTACCCCGGGGTAGCACAAGAGGCAGTGTTACTGTTATTGAAGGGGACCATTGGGAAACCAAGAATCAGTATACCATATATGTATATTACCGTGAAAGAGTTCCTGAATATGATCGTTTGGTAGGCTATACAACTGTAAATTCATTTGATATAAGTACTGAATAAAGTTACAATATTGGAAATGTAGGTTATCTAATTTTCATTAAAATTCAATGCTGAATAGTTTGGCGGTTCTAGAATAATGAATGAAGTAATTATTAATTTGTTACATAGTTTACTCTAAACATGCTTCCACCAATTATAAGTAAACGATCTTTTAACTATGCTTGCCAGATAGTTGTATGTTTTTGATTAATCAACTGTTTTTTATGGAAGCCTTAGCATTAATATGTCTGTGCCTAAGGTATATTAATCCTGCTATAATTATAACTATTAGGAAGAAGGCGATTAACCAATATACGTGGTTGTTTTTTTCTGCAACAAATACTTCTGAAGTGTCTCCGTTAACAACATAAGCTGACCAAAAGAAAGGGTGAGCATTGGCCATGTTAGCCTCTTTCAGGATATCTAATTTTGCATATTGCAACGCTTTATCTTTCTTCATCCCTTCAAAGAGATAGGTATAATAATTATCCATTAATTTGGAACCTGTTGCATCTTGAACTTCCCACAATGTCATAATAACTGAAGGAACTCCGGCATAAACGAATCCACGTGCTAGGCTCATTATACCTTCACCCTTACTAAATTTACCTGATCCAGTATTACAGGCACTCAGCGTTACCATTGATGCATCAATATCTAAATTGTATATTTCATGAGTAAACATATAATTGGATATTGTATCCGAGTTGTTATCAGAGAATACAAGTTTTGATTGGAAAGGGAGCGAATCATTTATAATGGCATGCATTGCTAAATGAAGTATTTCCGTGGAACCTGATTCATGGATAAAATTCTCTTTTGTTGCAGCTTCGTCTACAAATGCTTTACCTCCATGATTATAAACTATGGCCGTAACTTCTGACTTAGAATAAGGAAGGTCCTCCAGTTGGTCTTCCTTGGATTTTGTTGAGTTATATGAAGGAGCAAAAGCTAGTATGTTTCTGGAGTTTTTATTCTCTATCTTATCGAAGAAGGTATTGTACCTAAGCGTTGATGAGTAAGAATAGGAAATTGGATGGTTTCTAATAAGGAAAGGCAAATCTCTGTAATTTATCTTATCGGTTTCATAGTTGTATTCCATAAGAATATCAAATGATAAGTAGCCCAGTAAACCATCAGGAATAATAATAAGTCTATTGTTTCCAATTATTTCTAAATGAGGTTCAATCAGAGCTTTCCATAATAAAAATGAGCTTTCCTTAAACTCGTTAAACCTTTGTATGTTTTGTTGGTTGAGGTTAACATTTTTTATTGATATGAGGTACTTCAATGCTTTAAAGAAGTTTGAATCTATTGGAACAGAAGCTATGCTGAAATCTGTTTTTGAAATACCAACAGAATACAATGTCGAATCAGCTATTATATACTCAAGGATTGATTCATCTTGTTCTATTTTCGACTGTATCTCACTGAGACTAATAACTCCTTGGTAGTATTTAACAGAATGGTATTTAGGATACCTTGTTTCAATGTCAGTTATTAAACTGTCATATCTATTAAGTAATTCAAGCAGTTTTGTTTCGAAAAAAACAATTCTTTCAATATTTGGATTTTCTTTGATTTTTTCTTTCCCAAGCATTTGACTTATACCATTAATCTCAGCTTTGGTTTGATTCTCATATTCAAAGGTTTCAATTGGGATATCAGAGGTTTTAATGGCATTCTCGGAATTTACTTCTGCAAGTAAGGCTGCTGATTTACTACGCTCAATATAGTTTGCCACCTTTTCAAGGTATTTTATGTCATTGGCGTTTTTATAAATCTCGAATGAAATTTCAATTGCTTGAAGATAAACAGGGTTTATTATTTCAAGTAGCAATAATTTATTTGCAGTACTTAGCTTACTGCTAATAATTTCCATTTCTGCTAAAACTTCAGAAAATATACTGTCGGCGGACTGCAACAGCTCGGTGTTACCAGTTTGCTGATATTCTAGAAATAGTACAGAACCAATTCCTATTTTTGCTTGTTTTCTTCTGATAATATGAAGGTTGTCACTTTCTGATGAGAGACTGTCTGATTCGAAGATACTTTGTGCATTTGTAAAATAAAGTAGAGCGGAATCCTTTACTTTGCTTTTTAAGAAGAAATCACCGATTTTAACTAAAATCTCTGCATTTTCAATTGAACTTACGCCTTGTAAATTAATTGCGGCTCTACTAGCCTTTTGATAATAATACAAAGAGTTTGATAAATTAGCTTTATTAAACATAAAATCACCGACGCTGGAGTAAATGTCCCTTTCTCTTTTTGGGTTAATATTGTCATTATTTAATAATTCCAAAGATTTTAAATAGTACTTAATTGCATTTTCATTATCATCTATGGCAGCATATGAAGATGCAAGATTATTAGTTAATAATAATCTCATATCGTTATTAGGGTCATTGTCTAATCCAATAAAACAGTGTTCAATTGCCCTAATATTGTTTCCTTCCATCTGATATATATTAGCAAGATTTAGGTATATTCTTGCTAACCCTGAAGTCCCCATTTCTGGGTTCTTGGAATAAACTTCCAGTGCTTTCTTTAGATATAATTCAGCTTTTGCAAAGTCGTAATTGTAGAAAGAGTTGACGCTTTTATTGATATTGATATTAAAAATTGATTCAGAGTAGTCACCTTCTAGATTTGAATATATTTCTTCAGTTTTTCTATAAAGCTTATTTGCTTCTTCCAGTTTTCCGGTTACAGTTGTAAAAAATGCTCGATTGTGATAGTATCTACCAAGTACTAAACTGTCTTCAAGTAAATCGCCTTTTTCAAGGGTTGTAAATGCAGAATCGAAGTAGGCAAGTGCAATTGAGTACTTATTGACTATCGCATTATTTATCCCAATATTCAAATAGGCATAATACAAGTTAATATCCCATATGTCTTCATCAAGGAGCGGTTTTTTTGCCATCTCACAATAGAAATTTGCGCTATCATATTTGTGCAAGTTAAGAAAGCAAACACCAATACCATTTATTGTTTTTGAGATGGACTTCAATGAATCGGGGAAAGAGATTTTTTTTATTCTGTAGCTTTCTTTAAAGGCATCTATGCTCTCAATAAACCTACCATTACGCATTAATATTCTACCTTCCTGATGATAAGCAGATGCAATTGTTTTGCTGTCAGTAATATTTTCACGATTAATGATTTCCCAAGCCACTATCATAAGTGAATCTGAGAGACTCCTGTTTGACAAGTAATTACTATCACTTTCAATTATTAAATTATTAATTTGATCTTTTTGCTCTTCTTTATCATCCTGAGCAGAGCTTAAGGTTGGAGCTAAAAATATCATTACTAATACTAGATACCTAATAGCTTTGAATATATTATATCTTACTGAAAATTCAAGCACTCCTGTTATTGGTTTGGTGATTTATCCAACAACAAAAATAGCAATCTTAGAGCATAAAGGCTAGTAATTTCTTTATTTATAATTAATTTTTGGACGATAATTTATAATATATTAGTATGAACTAATTAAAAACGATATTATCACTATGATTTCTAGGCAATAAAAAAAAGGGATTGATTTCAATCCCTTTTCTCGACTATTCGCTTGTGTTCTAAATAACTGTCCTAATTTGGTTTAATTTGATTTTTGAAAGCGACCATGGAGGTTCTTATTACCAATGGTTATCTTATATAAATATTGACCTGTTGGTAAACTTCCAGTCTCTAGGTTTATTAATTGGGTACCTCTAAAAACACTGGTATTAATTACTTTTACTAACTGTCCGTTTAAATTATAAACTTCGATATCGGCTTCTCCTTCAGTTGGACTTGTTAGTTTGATGTTTAGGTTGTTAACTGCAGGATTTGGATAAGCAATCATATCCAGACTTAGATTTGAAGACGCTGAGGTTATTATCTTAGGAACTTCAATTTGAATGTCTTCAACTGGGTTTGATTTTGCATCTAACACCATGCCACCTTCTAAAAGTGAAAATAGACCTTCTTCGCTGGTAGCAGAATTGTCAAGCTGTTTAACTTTAACTCTAAATAATGTTTCGCCTAAGAATGTGCGACCTGGATCATTACTTTCATCCAACCATATTACTTTTAAAGTACCAGTTTCGGCATCCAAATTAAAATGGAAATTCTCATCTGGACCTATAACGTCTGTTACCTCGATCAGGTTTGTTGGGTAAACCATATTTAGATTGAACCCACTAATAAGGTTATCGTAATTGGATCCGATATTAAGTTCAACTTCTTTTTCATTTAATAGAGTAATATCTTGCTCGTTTACCTCAACATACTTTAGTTCTCTGCTTCCTGGTAACCAAACACCTTCAACATCACCTGTTGATGTGCCCCATACCATTGCTGGTGATGCGGTGTCTCTTGAGCTTGTTACACTGATCTGTACTTCAGCAAATTGCCATTCATCAGTCGGGAATGGGTTTCCTTGCATTAAGTAGCTAATTAGCACTAATATATAATCACCAAATGTTACATTTCCACTGCCGTTAACATCAGCAGCAGCAAATTCATAATCATTAAATGTATACCATCCTATAAGGTAGTATAAAATTAGTGATGCATCAATCAAATCAACTTCACCTACAGGTAAAGATGTAGTTGATATTAAGGAATAATCACCAACAGGAATACCAGAAAAGCTAAATTCTCCAATGTTATTGGTTATAGTAGAAGCTACCAAGTTGTTATTTTGGTCATATAATTCCAAAGTAACATCTGGTAGTGGGTTGGTAGGGTCTTCATGATAATTGACTACACCAACTATCTGACTTTGTGCAGATAATGCAAAAATCACAAGCAAAAATACTAGTATGGCTTTGTTTTTATTTGCGAAATGTTTCATAGTAAAAGTGGTTTTATACTGTGTTAAAAACAATCATTCTCTAACTTATAGTACCAAAAAAAACATTTTTTATACCATAAGTCAAAAAAAAATTAAACTTTTTTTTAATAATTAGAAAACAAGTACGTTTTGATTGAGGTAATCTTTAATACTTTTGCCGCTCTAGTACATAAAAAATTAAGTATGATTAGTTTATTTAAACAGACAGTTTTGATTTTGGTTTTGATATTTTTATCTAATACTATATATGCCAAAGAAGGTTACAGTATAAAAGTAAATATTAAAGGATATCAAGACTCGACCTTATTGCTAACTTCTTATTTTGGAGAAAAAATTAAACTCGTTGATACTGCATATTCTATTGAGTCTGGGTTATTTACTTTTAATGGTAATCCAAAGTTAGCCGGAGGAATTTATATGGTTGTTAGTGCTAAAAAAAAGAAACTATTTGAGTTTATTATCCCGGAAGATCAGGATTTTTCTTTTAATACTGATACTATCAATTATATCAAAAATATGAATGTTAAAGGATCAAAAGAGAATGAAGTCTTTTTCGAGTATTTGCTCAATAACGAAAAATTCTATCAGGAAAATAAAAAGATAAGTGGTGTTATTGATTCTTTGACATCATTATCTCTTGAAACAACAGATATTAAGGCTGTGAGAGACTCCCTAAGCAAAAGAACTATTGATTACAAATTAGAAGTTATTGAAGAAAATAGTGGTTTATTTGTGAGTGCATTGCTAAATTCTATGCGTGATGTAGAGGTTCCGGACTCAGTAACTAATTCCACTGATAGTACATTGGCTTTTAAATTTTATAAAGATCATTATTGGGATAACTTACCTCTAAATGATAGTTGTTTATTAAGGACTCCAGTTTACATGAGAAAAGTAAAGCAGTATTTTACTCAGGCTGTTGTTTTTAGCCCTGATTCTGTGATTGTAGCAATAGATCAAGTTATATCTAAAGCTCGTCCTTCGAAAGAAGTTGTAGGGTATTTGATTTGGTATTTTATTTCTGAATATCAAAACCCTAAATTCATGGGGTTTGATAAAGTTTTTGTACATCTTGTGGATCAGTATTTTAGTAAGGAGCATATCACAAATACTACACCGTCAATATTAACATCATTGCAAGATAGGGCTGATAAATTAAGACCAATATTATTGGATATGCCTGCGCCAGATTTACAGTTAGTGGATTCATTGGGAGCACTTGTCTCATTCAGAGTAATACAAAACACGTATACAATACTTTTCTTCTGGGACTCTGATTGTGGGATATGTGGAAAAGAGGTAGTTGAACTGCAGAAAACATACTCCAATCCTGATTATGACATTGAAGTTTATGCAATTAATGTTAATAGTGACCTAGATAAATGGAAGAAGGCAGTTATTGAGAAAGAAGTACCTGGTATTAATGTAAATGGTACAAGAAGTGCAACTAAAGATTTTCATGATCTTTATGATATTTACGGTACTCCTGTTATATATGTTCTTGATAAAGACAAACATATTATTGCAAAAAGAATTGGGGCAGACAAACTTGAAGAGTTTATTGATAACTACGAAAAGCGTAATTAGATTTACTAATTTATAATAACGAATTCTTATAACCTTATTATAATCCAGCTTATGCGCTTATCTGGATAAGATATAAATAGCACTACCTTTACATTGTAGGCAACTTATATCATAAATTTGTGTCACATATAATATGATTAATATCATTTGAAAGCCCAACAGGTAATTAAATGAAGTGATTTCAATATTATTGAAGCATGTTGCCAATAACGAAAAAACGCTTTACAAGTATAACTGGTGGAATATTATTATTCCTCATGGTCAATATGCATTTGTATACATTCGGACAATCAGGGCTATGTGAAAGTTCCGACCCTTTTTGTACAAGTGACGTTTATACTTTTCCCGCAGGTGTTAACACTGGTTCAGCTCAACCTGGACCAAACTATGGTTGTTTGTCAACAACACCAAACCCTGCTTGGTATCACATGAAAATAGGTGTGTCTGGTGATATAAATATCTATATGGAGTCGAGTCCATTGGAAGATATTGATTTTATTTGCTATGGTCCTTTCACTGATCCAATTACGCCATGTGCATCGCAGTTAACAGCATCAACAACAGTTGATTGCAGTTATTCCCCTGATCCTACAGAAGATTGTTATATACCAAATGGACAGGTTGGTGAATACTACATATTGTTAATTACAAATTATTCCAATAATCCATGTGATATCACGTTTCAAAAAACCTCTGGTTCAGGAGAAACAGATTGTGATATTGTAACGCCTCCAACAAGTAATAATGGTCCTTTATGTGTTGGTGAAACACTTCATCTTTACACTGATTTTGTTGCAGGTGCAACTTATAGCTGGACAGGTCCGATGGGGTTTTCTTCATCATTACAAAATCCAACTATTTTTAACGTAACACTTGCCAATGCTGGCGATTATCTATTGACGACTACCGTTGGAGGACAAACAAGCCCTCCTTCATCCACAACTGTGATAATTACGGCATTACCAAATGTAAGTATTACAATAGATGTAAATGATACTGTTTGTTTGCCCCAACCAATAACTTTTACAGGTACTGATAATAGTGGAACTACAATAACTGATTGGGATTGGACATTTGGTGATGGAAATATAGGATCAGGTCAGGTTATTACGCATAATTACATAACTGGAGGAACATATTTTCCCATGCTAGTTGCAACTAATAATATGGGTTGTATTGGTTCTTCAACAACATATGTAAGGGCTGTTGATCCGGTATTTGTAAATGCAGGCTCAAATGATTCAATATGTTACGGAACGCCATTTAATTTTGCTAATGCAGATGTGGTTGCGAGTGCAATGAATTATGACTCAACAAGATGGTTTGGTGGTTCAGGGACTTTTAATAATCCTAATTTAATACATCCAATATATAATAATGGCCTAAATGAATATGGTGATATAACTATGTCACTAGTTGCCTATGGGGTTTATCCTTGTGGTAATGATACTTCGACTATGGTACTAAGAATAGATTCAGTACCTAGTGGTTCTTTTACTTATTCACCAATTGATACAACATGTGTGGCTGAGGAGGTAACATTTATTGGAAACAGTTCGAATACAATTGTGGATTGGAATTGGAGTTTTGGTGATGGAGAGTTTGGAATTGGACAGAGTACAACACACACATATTCTTCTGGAGATATTACATATTTTGTTGATCTAACCATAATAAATCAATATGGGTGCCCAATAACTATAACAGAGCCAATATATGTAGAGCAAGTTAATGTAGATTTCGATTATGAACCCACAATCTGTTTAGGAGATACATCGTTTTTTACTGGTACTGGTGATAATATAACATTCACCGATTGGGAATGGGATTTTGGAGATGGAAACTTTGCCACTGGTAAAAATCAAACTCATGTTTATTCAAATATCGGAACATATTTAGTTCAGATGATTGTATGTACAGATACAACAGTTAAACAAGTTGTTATTAATTCATTACCGGAGAGTTATTTTACTATTTCTCCCAATGATACTAGCTGTGTTGGAGAACTGATAAATTTCAATGCAATTGATATTAGCGGTGATATATTAGAGTGGGATTGGGAGTTTGGTGATGGCAATGTAGGATCTGGAAAGGATGTGACCCATAATTATATTAATGATGGAGCTTATAATGTATTATCGATTTTTACAAATGAAAATGGATGTATTGATACTTCAGCTAATACAAGAATAGTTCAAAATGTTGTATTAGATTTCAGTATTGATCAAAATCCAAGTTGTCAGGAATTATTTGTTGATTTTACATCCATTGGTTCAAGAGTAAATTTTACAACATATGTCTGGAATTTTGGAGATGGATCACCAATAGAAAGCGGAATAGATGCATCTCATCAATATACTGTTGCTGATACTGTTGATGTAGTTGTAGAAGCATGTTCAGTTCAGTCTTCCAAACAACTAATAATCAATGCAGCATGCCAGGTCGATGCAGGAAGTAATGAAGCTACTTGTGAAGACGTGTATTTTGATTTGAGTAACAGTACTATTCCTCCTAGTGCTGAAGGCTTTACATCTTTGCTATGGACAACAGATGGAATGGGGTATTTTGATGACCCTACTTCGTTAACACCTACATACTTTCCTCATGCAAATGAGGGCTCAACACAGATCGATACCTTAACAATGATGATGGTTGGTTTTGGGAATTCACCTTGTCCCAGTGATACATCATATATGGAGTTAAGGATAGTCCCGGGTGCATATGCTCAAGCTGGATCAGATGAAAACAGCTGTTTCGGTTATCCTTTTGATTTTGCTAATTCATTAGATTCATCGTTTGCCACAAACTATGTTAATCTATACTGGAGTACTAGTGGCTCTGGATCATTTGTTGATCCAAATGTGTCACGACCAATATATATTCCAGGGCCTAATGAGATTGGCCTTGTGACGCTTACATTGGTCGCTTCCAACATTATTGCTTGTGATTCCATTGATGAAATGGTGTTGACCATTAGACCGACCTATGAGTTCACCACCGATATTACTGTATGTAACTATGACTCTGTTTTTGCTCAGGGAGCATGGCAATATGCAACAGGAGTGTATTATGATACACTTTACACTGCTGATTTTAACTGTGATAGCGTTTTTGTCACAAATCTAACAGTCCGGCCAAAAATAGATAGGGCTTTTACTATAAACACCAATGATACTATTTGCTATGGAGAAACCGTACAATTTACTTCCATAGGAACAGCTAGCCTAAACGATTGGATGTGGGACTTTGGCGATGGTACCACTTCGAGTGATATAAATCCTGTACATCAGTATGATACTGCTGGTTATTTTACGGTAATTTACAATTATACCGATGTTAATGGATGTCAGGATTCTACGGTTAAAAAAATACGAGTTCTAGATCTGCCCGATGTTTATTTTACCATGAATATGTCTGACCTTTGTATTCATGCTCAGGTTGATTTTTCTGGAAGTAGCAATTCTAATATTGTTAGCTGGGATTGGGACTTCGGTGATGGATACACTGGAGTTGGACAGAATATAAGCCATGTTTTTGATAGCTGGGGTTCAATGCCAATAACACTAACAGTAGTAGATACAAGTGGATGTTCAAATATAGAGCTTCAATTTTTGAGTATTGCCGAACCTCCAATAGCGGACTTCACTTATTCACCAATAATTTGTGATAGCTTACAATTTACGGATTTATCCACACATGCAGCTGGTTATAATCTTGTACAATGGTTCTGGGACTTTGGTGATGGACTTGGAACTTCAACATTACAAAATCCAACTTACCAGTATCCAAGTAATACAACACCAGGTGGTGAAACTTATTATGTTAGCCTTTTTGTGGTTGCAGATAGTAGTGGGTTTATGTGCACTGATAGCGTAGTATTACCCGTAACCGTCCCATCCTTACCCGATATCTTTTTCACCTATATGCCCGATCCAACCTGTTTGAATGATACCACATTCTTCTATGGCGAATCAGGCT
>CALCGQ010000304.1 GCA_937901015.1 uncultured Bacteroidota bacterium
TCATGTGGAATTTTTGCAAAAGAGAACGGGATTAAGAATAGAATTATAAAGCTATAACGTCATTATTATGATACAAATGAAAAAAATTCTACTAACAATAACAGCAATGATGGTTATTGTTTTTGGAGTAGTTGCTCAGGAACGAACGGTATCCGGTATTATAACATCAACGGAAGATAATATGGGCTTACCCGGAGTATCAATCATTATTAAAGGTACATTGACCGGAACAGTAACCGAAATGGAAGGCGAATATTCCCTTTCTGGTGTTGTTGAGACTGACACTTTGCTTATTAGCTATATTGGCTATGAACCACAGGAGGTTGTTGTAGGACAACAAAAAGTTATAAACATAGCAATGGAAGTGTCTGTAAACCAGCTGGGAGAGGTTATTGTTACTGCATTGGGAGTAAAACGTCAACAAAGAGAAATTGGATATTCCACCCAGAAAATAGATGTGGACATTGTAGCCCAATCCAACACTCCCAATGTGCTGGATGCCATAGCAGGAAGATCTGCAGGTGTAAATATTTCACAGGGAGATGGTGTAGATGGAGGATCAACCAGAATAACAATCAGGGGAAACAACAATCTTTCAGGTAATAACCAACCATTAATTGTTGTTGATAATGTTCCCATGGAGAACCCTCCCGGACTAGAAAATATTGGCAGGGGTACCGACTGGGGAAATGCAATTGGAGACATTAATCCATTGGATATTGAAGACTATACAGTGCTTAAAGGTGGAGCAGCTTCTGCCCTTTATGGATCAAGAGGAGCTAATGGCGTAATACTTATAACAACAAAAAGAGGTAAAGAAAAGAAAGGTATTGGTGTAACTTACAATTTTAGCCATAAAATCATACAGCCCTACCGTTTCCGTGAAGTACAAAATAAATATGGTCATGGTGGTCCAATTTCACTTACACCTGCTTCTTTTCCAATGAATGGAGACACATTATTATATCCTGGAATTTATAGTACCGACAATTTGATTTTAAACCAGGAAGGTGAAACATCATCTTCATCCGCTGAATTTGGATATTATGGATCTGCCGTATCATGGGGGCCAAAAATGGAAGGTCAAAAGGTTCAGTGGTGGGATGGAGAAATGAGAGATTATTCACCACAACCCAATAATTATGAATCTGCATTTCATAATGGATACACTCAAACTCATAATATATCTGCATCCGGAGGAAGTGACCGTGGTTCCATGCGCGTGTCAATCACACGACAGGATCATGAGGCAATAATTGACAATAGTAACTACGATCGTACAACAATCAACCTTGGAACCAACTTAAAGATCTCTGATAAGGTAAGGGCCGACATTTCATTATCATATATAAACTATAACCGCCTTAATAGTCCCATACTAGGTGAAGAGGGCAATTCCTTCAGCAAGGGCTACTTATATTCATGGCCAAGAAGCTATCAGGGAATAGATAGAGAAAATTATGCCAATGAGGACGGTTCAAGAAATCCTCAGGAGGGCTATCCATTTTACTATGTTAATCCACATTTGTGGTGGAACTATTACAACAACAATACTACTCAACAAAGAGATAAGTATTTGGGGGCATTAACTCTAACTTATGATATAACATCATGGCTGAATTTACTCGGCCGTGTGGGTAGGGATTTTACACTTGAGCAATTTGAAACACGGAACAAACCAACAGATGTAATAGGGTTGAAGGAAGGCTATTATGGTAAAAGCTTAACCCGAACTTATTCTGATATTTTCGAGGCGTTTTTGACAGCTGAAAAAGAGAATATTTTCAATTCAAAAATTAATGTGAAATTAATGGTTGGTACCAGTAGATGGGATTATGATTATTATTGGATGAAGGGCCATTCTGGAACATGGTACTATCCCAATATGTATATGTTTGGCAATTTTACAGAAACCACATATACCACCGATGAATTTGGCAACACAATTATCGATCGCCCCGGAGACTTGGCAAGCAAAATGGTAACCCAAGATACCCTGAACAGGGAAAGAAATAACTCTGTTTTCTCTTTTCTAAATTTATCATATGATAATTACCTTTTTGTGGAATTAACTGGTAGAAACGACTGGTCGTCAACCCTGCCACAAGGAGACAATTCATATTTCTATCCTTCGGTTTCCGTCAGCTTTATTGCATCAGAAGCATTTAGTTTTGAAAATAGATTGCCGTGGATGAATTTTGTAAAACTACGCGGTGGTATTGCTCAAACAGCTACTGATGCAGAGCCATATCAGCTGGACTTTTATTACAGAACAGGATTTTTTGGAGGACAACAAACCTCCTCGTTTCCAAACACAATTCCTCCATACAACCTTACACCACAGAGGGTTAATGCATACGAAGCAGGTCTGAATCTGGGATTTTTTGAAAATAGAATAGACTTTGATTTTACTTATTATTATACTTACTCCTATTCTCAAATTCTTCCTGGCTTACCCATACCTCAATCTTCGGGAGCCTCCGCTATTACGATAAATGAAGGAGTGCTTACCAATGAAGGAGTTGAAATCGTACTAAACGCTGTCCCCATCCAAACCCCTAACTTAGTGTTCAAAACAGGTATAAATATCTCCAGAAACAGGAACCATATCGTTAGTCTTGGTGAGTATGCCGATGTATATCCCCTTGCTGATATTTGGGGACTAAACGGGCCTGCCATGTCTTTACGCGAAGGAGATGAGTTTGGGACTATCTATGGTTACGATTATGTTTATCATGAAAACGGTCAGCCAATCGTAAACGACGAAGGCACCAAATATCTGATTACCGATACAAGGGTTCCCATAGGAAATGCTTCTCCTCATTTTATGGGAGGCTGGTATACAGAACTATACTATAAGGGGTTTAGATTAGGAACTCTTATTGATACAAAATGGGGCGGTGATATTTATGCAGGATCTTATGTTATTAACCTTCAAACCGGACAAAGTCCAGAGACTCTTGTAGAGAGAGAAGGTGGTGGGCTTCCTTATACAGATCCCGATGGTAATACAAGGAATATTGGTGTTATACTTGAAGGTGTTCATGAAGATGGATCTCCAAATGATAATGTGGTACATTATTATTATAAATACATGCCAAATGCCGGTGGGTGGGGTAAAATTATTTCCACTCCTGGAATAGTTGAAAATACATGGGTGAAAATGCGTGAGATCTCTTTATCCTATTCTGTTCCATATAATCTAATTCGTAAAACAAAGGTATTCCAGGAGCTGAGACTATCTGTTGTGGGAAGGAACCTGTTTTACATATATACTACTTTGCCTGATAAAATTAATCCGGAAGGAATTATGGGTTCTGGAAATGCACAAGGTTTTGAATGGGCATCAATGCCGAGTTCCAGATCCATAACTTTTGGTATAACCGCTTCTTTCTAATTTTATAATTATCAATCTGCAGTTAAAAACAGTAAAAATGCATAATATGAAATCATCACTACCATATATAATTTGCGTGTTTATTCTATCACTATTCTTTGCTTCATGTACGAAGGATTTCGATGAAATAAATACTAATCCCCATGGTTTTACAACTGCCAGTGATGGATCGCTTTTTAATGGTGTAATCCAATCGCTGGTATTAAGTGGAAATGAACAATTCTATATAAATAATGAAATATTATATAAACAAACTCAGCTTGCTTCTTTAACAAGGGAAGCCTGGGGAAACTTTACCCTTGGTACCGAAAGTATGTGGGGCGATTATTATCATACCCTCTCTGCCATTCGTGAACTTGAGAAAAGGTTCGATGAACTACCTCCATCTGGTGAAAGAGATAATATGAGAGCCATGTTAAAAGTTGCTCTCGCCTACAAAACATTTAAGATGACGGATATTTTTGGCGATATGCCTTTTTCATATGCAGGATATGGTTTTAAGGATTTGGAATATCTCCGACCTAAATTTGACTCACAGGAATACATTTATAAGTACTTATTAGATGAACTAAAATGGTGTGACGAAAACATTGATATCAACGCCGTTACTGAACAACCTTTTCCTACCTTTTCCGCATTCGACCCCTTATTTAGAGGTTCCGACCAAATGTTAAACTGGCAAAAACTTGCAAACTCTCTAAGGCTAAGATATGCATTGCGAATGAGTGAAAAAGAACCAGAGCTTGCTGGAGAAATTATTAGAGAGATTGTTGAAAACATCAGACCTCTATTTACAGGATATAATTTGCAGGGCTATATTGGCGAAAGTGCATGTATCTGGCCATCACAAATGGGATTTAAAAACGAAAGCCTTAACTGGTCGTTCAGAGAACATAAAAACCTTCGTATGGGTTCTAATATATGGCACCAGCTTTCCTCTCATGATAGTATTGATGGCAGTGGAATTTTTGATCCAAGAGCATATGTCTTTTTTGAAGGAAATAATCTTAACCAGTGGGTAGCTTACCCTCAAATACCCCAAATAAACACGCCTCCATCTGGTGGGATACCATATGATTCACATCGCGATCAGGTTGGAGCATTCGGCATAAAAGGTGATGATTGTATTTATTCACCATTTAATTATTTTACTGTCAGAGATGAGGATTTTATGCCAATCCCTATAATTACTGGTGCTGAAGTTCATTTCATACTGGCTGAGGCATATTTTAGAGGTATTGGACTTCCTCTTGACCCAGATCAGGGAGAAACTGAATATTTGAATGGCCTTAGTTCCTCTGTTGATTGGTGGATGGAAACTGCCAGCAAATCTAAGCTACCATTGTCAGGTATTGCATTTCCTGATAAGATACAAATACCATCGGGTTTAGGTCCTTTTTCCGTACAAAATGTATTTGGATTATGGAATGTAACAACGGATGAAGAAAAGCTTGCTTTTATATATACTCAGCGTTGGCTGGATGCATTCAGGCAACCTTGGGAAGCATATGCTTTGGCTCGAAGAACAAAAATGACTCCACGAGTAGGTGATCAAATCAATCATTACAGAATGCCCTACCCTCCTTCTGAAGTAGAGTATAACTCAGTGAACTGGACCGAAGCAATTACAAATCAAGGAGGTGATTCACCGGAAATTAAAATATGGTGGATACCTTAAGAAATTAAAAAAATGAGATAAAATAATATGTACTAAACTACAAAATCATGAAAAAAGTCTACAAAGTATTCTGGCTTACGCTGTTAGTTTTATTTTTCTTGCAGCCTTTATTTTTAATCTCCCAATCAAATCAATATCTGCATTTTGACATGGAAGATGATTATGTTATTCTAAATGAAGCAGGGCAATATATTCCTGGTGGTACCGAATTATCTATTACAGGTTGGTTTTATTGCGATGAATTATCCTATGGACAAGGTTATATGGGATTCAGATCTGGATCAGGAAACGGTGAGTTTTATATGATTCAGTTAAATAATGGTGTGATGGAGTGTAGGTTAAAAACCACCACAGGACTCCATGAATATGTAGGACCGGCGGGTACTGCAATTCCACAAATATGGCAGCATTTTGCTTGGGTATATGATGGCAGTGCAGTGTTGTTATATGTTAATGGTGTACTTAATGGTAGCTCACCAGCATCAGGTGTATTTTCAAGCTCTGATGTACCTTTTGGAATAGGAAAAAGCTTACTCGGCGGATTTAATTTTGTTTACGGTGGCCGTGTTGATGAAGTTAGTGTTTGGGATAAAGGATTATCACAAAGCGAAATACAAGATATGATCGATAATGAGCTTACAGGAACCGAAGATAATTTGCAACTGTACTATAAATTTAATCAGGGTGAACCTGGTGGTAATAATACATCTATCACACATCTTATTTCTGAAACTGGAAGTGGTGAACGTGATGGTGAGTTGATGAATTTCGCTTTAACCGGAACAACTTCCAATTTTAACGGTACTCTTGATCCTGGATATCAGGCCATATCTTTTCCACAAATACCTCATCACCTTACAACAGATGCTCCATTTGAACTAGAGGCAACAGCAACATCAGGTCTTGAGGTCCTTTTTGAAGTAATATCTGGCCCTGCTACTGTTGATGGTAACACATTAACTCTAACTGGTGTGGAAGGAGAAGTTATTATTGAAGCCACACAACCTGGTAACGGAACTTATGATCCGGCTGCCCCTGTACAAAATAGTTTTCTCGTAATTGATCCAGCTAATCATGTTCCGGATATTGATGCTCGTAATCCTTTAGCCGGAGATGTATTGGTTCCCGAGCTTGGATATATCCAGCTAGCCACAGTTGCCACAATAGATTATCCTGATTTATTTTGGGTTACAGATGTAAGATTTGCTGTTAATGGTCAAATCCTTGATCCTACTGATTGGGGCGATGGTTATTTTTCAGGATGGTGGCCTGTACCTTCCTATGGAGACTATGCAATAACTATTACTGCCACAAATAATTATGGCTATACAGCAACCGAAGTTGTTAATATAAGTGTTGTTAGTGATGTTAGTGATATTGAAGTACTTGCCGTTGATGATGTATGGCTAAAACCTGATAATCCTTCGGAAGTTGTTGATGCCGAGTTACCTAGTTATATGGGTGCCTTTGGTCAAATAGTAGCCACACTTGAAGTTACCTGCCCAACAGGTGGTTGCGGTGAGTGGGACAGGGTTGCAAGTATTGATGCCAGAGGTTATGATGGAAAATGGGTGGAAATCATCAGATACATTACCCCTTATGGAGTGGCATGCTCACATACAATCGACTTAACAGATTATATGTCGATACTACAAGGAAAGGTTTCTTTCAGATTAAATTGTAGCACACTTGATAATGGATTTTTATATGACCTTAAATTTAACTTTAACGAAGGTTCTCCTCAATATAATTATAGTTTGATTGATGTGGTGTGGTGGGATACCTACCAATTTGGTGATTATGCAAATTTGCAGCCCGTAGAAGAGGTTAATCATACATTCGCAGAAAACGCAGAAGCTGCAACATTAAAACTAGTATCTACTGGTCATGGTTGGGGTAACCTAAACACAGGGAATGCTGCTGAGTTTTATAATGCAACTCATCATGTATGGATAAATGGAGAAGAGACTTTTGAACAACATAACTGGATGGATTGTAATCCTAACCCAGACGCATGCCAACCTCAGAATGGTACCTGGTATCATGACCGTGCAGGATGGTGCCCTGGAGCCATTGCTCCTTGGTTCGATTATGATATTACGGAATATGTATCCGATGAAACATTGGGGCTTGATTATGTATTCTATGAAGGATATGTTGACCTATGTCATCCAAATCATCCAGATTGTATTACTGGCGTTACTTGTTCTGATTGTGATGATGGTTTTAACCCACATTTGATTGTGGCCTGTAACCTTGTTTCATTCTCAGACATGCCTCTTGATGGGGGTGAAATCGTTTCAATCGACGATACTTATTACGACCTTGGATCGTATATTTCGCTGTTCCCAAATCCGTCCGATGGAATGCTAAATCTTGAATTCCATGGTGATCCTTCTTTTGATAAAGCCGGTGTTAGCATAACAAATATTGCTGGAAATGTAATTAATCAGTTTGACTGGAATGGTGAGTCAAAAGCATTAGACCTGAGTAGTCTTTCAAAAGGATTGTATTTCGTAAATATAAAAGTAAATGACTTTACCGAAGTCAAAAAAATTGTGATTCAATAAGATAATAATTGCAAAAACAAGGTCAATGATAGGAGTGTTTCATTCCTTTCTTGGCCTTGTTTTCTTTTGTGACAAATTAGAATTACTGTCACCAAGTAAAATCAGTATCCCCTTAAAAATATCATACGAAATATAATCTAGAGATATTACATTATGATAAATTATGGTGCCTCACATAATTTATTGGTTTTCTTATATTTGTTATGTTTTTTGTACCCCCTACAATTATAAATTATGAAAAAATATATTTTCCTTTTTATTTTATCATTAGCCACAACATTAGCTTTCTCTCAATGGACAAATGATCCACTAAATAATAGTGTTGTAAATAGCATGAGTGGCTCACAGGCGGTTCCACACATTGCTTATGATGCAGTAGGTAATTTTTATGTTGGTTTTTATTCCAATGATGCAGGGAATTATGATATCCGCCTTCAGTATTACAATTTTGCAGGCGTGGCCCAGTGGGCAACTAATGGTTTATTGGTGAGCAGTCATACTCAAAATAGCTGGATTACCGAATGGGATTTAAAAGTTGATAACACTGGAAATTGTGTAATGGCTTTCAATGATGTTCGCGATGGTAATGCAAATGTTTATGCGTATGCAATATCACCAACAGGGACATTTTTGTGGGGTGCAGATGGTATACAGTTGACCAGTGATTCTCAAGACGAGTTCGTTCCAAGTATATCAGTTACAGGTTCCAATAATGCAATTGTTGCATGGTCACGACCAACAGTGGCTGAAGCTGAAATCGTTATGCAGAAAATTACTCCTTCTGGCACATTGAGTTGGGGAAGTTCTGGCATTATCTACCAAACAGGCACACAAAGCTATACAGGCGCCCGTGTGTTGGGCATAACCGGCGACAACTATCTAATGGGATTTTATAAGGAAACAGGAAATTTCCCGGCTCTTACACGACATATTTATGTTCAGAAATTCGATGGTACAGGAGCTGCACAATGGGGTAGCGATGTTCTGGCAAGTAATGCAAATGGTATCTCGGCATTCACAAACTTTACAATTGCTTCTGATGGCTCAGACGGAATAGTACTTGCATGGATGGATGACCGCAATAGCGATAACAATATTAATGCATCTGTTCAAAGAGTGCTTAGCGATGGAAGTATTTCATGGCCATCCAATGGTACATCTTGTATGACCTCAACTTCCAATAGCAATCAGAATCCACAGATACTTGGGGTTAACTCTAACAACGAAACCTTGGTTACCTGGAGTAAGAAAAATGGAAGTCAAAGCCAAACAGCAATTGCCGGACAAAAATTTTCAGCTGCAGGAGTGCGGCAATGGACAGCCGATGGTATTGAGTTTATTCCAATGAGTTCTGATATCTCCGGTGTAATTGGAGGAAGTGTTTTTGATGGTACAGATGCACTTATAACTTATGAAGAATGGGTTTCTGGATCATCTGTAAATTCTCATGTTAAAGCTCTGGGAGTTGACGACGCTGGAACCATGCAATGGACACCCACAATAACTTTTATGGCTGGAAGATCAACTGAAAAGGTTCATTCAATAAGCTCAACAATGTATAATGATATGCTTATTGTTGTTTGGGAAGAGGGAAGCTCATCGGATATATACATGCAAAATATTTATACCGATGGATCAATGGGTGACCCACCGATTAGTACTGATGCCACATTAAGTGATTTAATGGTTAATGGTACAACAGTGGATGGATTTAGCCCAACACTATATAATTATAATGTACCTATTCCAACAGGCGATCCTCTTCCAATTACCGATGCAACAACAAATCATCCGCTTGCAACCAAGGTTATAACCCAAGCAATATCGGTTCCTGGCCAGTCAACAGTATTAATTACCGCCGAAGATGGAACAACACAATTAACCTATGTTATTGATTTTTATGTGGCTGGCACTGATGCTACCTTAATTGATTTAACCGTTGGTGGAGTAACCATTCCTGGGTTTGCTCCAGATGTGTTTTCTTATGATTATTCGGTTGCAACTGGCGACCCAATACCAGTTATTGGAGCAACCCCAACCGATCCACTGGCTACAATGTCAATAAATCAGGCAACATCTTTGCCAGGAGCAGGAACCGTTGTTGTTACTTCAGAAGACGGTTTAACAACCAATACATACACTGTTAATTTCTTATATACTCCTGGAACCGATGCCACATTATCTGATTTACAGGTTGGAGGTGTAACAATCAACGGTTTCGATCCTAATGTATTGAGTTATACGTACGATGTTTTTTATCCAAGTCCTGCTCCTTATACTCTGGGTATTCCAACTGACCCTTTGGCAACAGTAGATGATACTCAATGCCTGTCGATTCCGGGTGATGCCATATTAGTGGTGACAGCTGAAGATGGCGTTACGGTATTAACATATACCGTTAGCTTTTCATATCTGGGATGGGATGCTACATTATCGGATCTCACAGTTGATGGAACAACCATTCCTGGTTTTGATCCCAATGTAACAAACTACCAATTTTTAGTTCCTGATATTACCCCGATTCCTGTTGTTGAAGGAACAACAACTGACCCATTGGCGACATTAACCATAACTCAGGCAACTGAAATTCCAGGAGATGCAACATTGTACGTTCTGGCACAAGATGGTGTAACAGAGCTTACTTATACTGTACATTTCTATACTTTGGCTAGTGATGCAACGCTATCGGATTTAACAGTTATGGGAATTACAATCGAAGGATTTGATCCTCTTGTAACTTATTATGAAGAAGATGTTCCTGAAGGTCAGCCAACTCCATTTATTGATGGAACGCCAAATGATCCGCTGGCAACAACTGATGTTACTCAGGCATCTAACGTTCCGGGTGAAGGAATAATTCTTGTAACAGCTCAGGATGGTATAACACAAATGACCTATACAGTTAAGTTTAACCTGATCACGGGTGTAGTCGAAAACCCTCTTTCAAATATAACTTACTTTCCAAATCCCGTTGTGAACAATCTTCAGTTTTCAGGTGTCGAAAGTGTTGTGAAAATTGAAATTTACAATATTCTTGGGGAAGAGGTCTATACTGCTGAATATGGTTATGGTGACAAAATTGACGTATCTAATATTAAGCAAGGTGTTTATTTTGCCATAATAAGAGATGAATCTGGTAATTCGAATTCTGTAAAGTTTATTAAGAAATAACTATACCTCCAATTTTGGGTTAGAGGCAAGAAGTTTAAGACAGTCGGGGCATAAGCATGTTTCATACTTCTTGTTAATAGAATCTTGTATTATTGATGGTACAACTACTTCAAAACACCAGCATTTACCTGATTTACTACATGTAAAATCTTTACCGCACCTTGGGCATTTTTCGTCTTCAATAAGTTTCATACTAGAAGTTTAGTGTTACGCTTACAAAATCCATTTTTCCTCCTAGAGGTGGATTCATTTTGCGTATTTTCAGTTTAGCTGACTCAACTTGAGGAAAAGTAGTCTTCACGCTGTTCAGGATTCTATTACCAACATGTTCCAATAACTTGGAGGTAATTTCCATTTCTTTTTTTACAAGAAGAAAAGCCTCCTGATAGTTAACCGTATCATAAAGATTATCCGATTCTTGTGCTTTTGTAGTGTCAACTGTTAAAAACAAATCAACATTGAATTTAGTACCAATCAACTGTTCTTCTTTAAAACAGCCGTGATAGGCAAAAAATTCCATCCCTTCTATTGAAATTATCGACATGCTAGATAGTTTTTAGTTTCTGATGGTTTACTTTCTATTCTTTTCTTCCTATTTCGTGAAGTCCCTGATCAATTCTTTCAAGGGTTTCTTCTTCGCCAAGAAGCTCAATAATATCAAACAGGTGTGGCCCTTTTAATGCGCCCACAATCACTAATCTGAATGCATTCATGATCATTCCCATGCCGTAACCCTTATCTTCAATCCATTGCTTAACAACCTTTTCTGTATTTTCTGAAGTAAAGTCTGGTATTCCGGAGATAACCCCTTTAAGCTCCTCCATCTGATCATAGGAATCAGCTTTCCACCTCTTTTTTACAGCTTTTTCATCATATGTCTCCGGTCTTACAAAGAAGAAATCCAACTGTCCCCATAGATCCTTTACAAAATTAGCTCTGTCTTTAACCATAGACACCGCATTAACAAGTTGCTCAATTTCAACAAAGTATCCGTTTTCAATGGCTATGGGCATAAGCAAATTAGCAAGTACTTCATCATCTTCTTTAACCAGATACTGATGGTTATACCATGCTGCTTTAACAGGGTCGAACTTGGCTCCAGATTTGCCCACTCTTTCCAATGAAAAAGCTTCGGTTAATTCTTCCAGTGAGAATATCTCTCTCTCATCACCCGGATTCCAACCCAACATTGCAAGCATATTTACAAAGGCTCCTGGAAAATATCCATCTTCTCTAAAACCAGAAGAAATACCTCCTGTTTTTGGATCTGTCCATTGCAATGGAAACACTGGAAATCCCAATCTATCACCATCACGTTTACTCAATTTACCATTTCCATCAGGTTTTAATAAAAGAGGAAGATGTGCAAATTCTGGTTTTTCCCAACCAAAAGCATCATATAGTAATACATGTAATGGTAAAGAAGGTAGCCATTCCTCACCTCTTATCACATGACTGATTTTCATAAGATGATCATCAACAATATTTGCAAGATGATAGGTAGGCATTCCATCGGATTTGAACAGGATTTTATCATCAAGAACACTGGTATTAACCTCAACTTTGCCTCTAATAATATCATTCATGATAACGGTTTCATCCTCGGGCATACGGAATCTGATTACAAACGGTGATCCTTCGTCAATAAGCTTATTAGTCTCTTCTGCTCCAAGAGTTATTGAATTACGAAGTCGTTTTCTTTCTTCATAGTTATAAATGAATGTTTTCTTTTCCGATTCATACTGAATGCGAACAGCGCCTAGTTCTTCTGGGGTATCAAAAGCATAATAAGCATGTCCTTTTTCTAATAGCTCCTCGGTAAAACTCTTATAAAGTTCTTTTCTGTCAGACTGTTTATAAGGTCCGTAATCACCACCAACAGTTACACCTTCATCGAATGTTAATCCACACCAATTAAATGCATCAACTATATATTGTTCTGCCCCCGGTACAAATCTTGTTTGATCTGTATCTTCAATTCGAAGTATAAAACTACCTCCGTGTTTCTTAGCAAATAAATAGTTGTATAGTGCTGTTCTAACACCTCCGATATGCAATGGTCCTGTTGGACTGGGTGCAAACCTTACCCTTATATTACTGTTAGTCATTATAAAATTTTTATGCCCGCAAATATAGTTAAGTTTAGTGCAGCTGATAAATGCATATTAGTAGATTAGCCAAAATAATGATGATTTTACTTTATGATGATATATTACTATATTTGATCCTAAGTAATAATTAACAATAAGTTACCATATGAAAGGTGTTATATTTACAGAATATATTGAGTTTGTTGAAAATAGTTTTGGTTTTGACCTTGCCCAAGAAATGGTTGAGTCTTCGAATTTGACAAATGAGGGAGTCTTCACAAGTGTTGGAACATATGATTCTTCGGAGCTTGTGGCGATGGTTGTAAATCTATCAAAACTGGTAGATATAGGGATATCGGAATTGCTAATAGCATATGGAGAACACTTATTTGGCCGATTTGCAGAACTATACCCACATTTTTTCATTGAGGACATTACGATTTACGATTTTATAAATAAAATTGATAACTACATCCATGTTGAAGTAAAGAAACTTTATCCAGATGCCGAACTCCCCAAGGTTACAACTACATATATTGACAATGACAGGATAGAAATTATTTACTCCTCAAGAAGAAAGTTCGGAGATTTCGCACATGGTTTGTTATTGGGAGCAGTTTCGTTTTTTAAAGAAAACATAGAGATCTCAAAACAAATAATAGAAGAAGATGGTTCAGAAGTGAAGTTTATTCTTATTAGAAAAGCCTAATGTTTTGACAGATCAAAACAAATATGACCAACTTCAAAGGGCTTTTAATAGAGAACGAAAATCTCGAAAAGAGGCCGAAAGAATCATTGAGCAAAAGGCTCTTGAGTTATATTATGCTAATAAGGATCTAAAAGAGATAAACAAAACTCTGGAAAACAGAATTATAGAGCGAACCAAAGATATTGAACGATCCAAACAAGAGCTAATAAAAGCTAAAGTTATTGCTGAACAGGCCACGAGAGCCAAATCTGAGTTTTTATCAAATATGACACATGAACTTCGAACACCACTTAATGGAGTTATTGGACTTTCTGAAATCGTACTTAATGAAGATTTGAGTAAAAATGTGAAAGATATGCTTGAAAACATAAAATTTTCAGCAAATCATCTAAGTGGCGTAATTAATGAAATTTTAGATTTTTCAAAAATTGAAGCAGGCAAAACAACATTTGAAGAAATAGAATTCAATCTTCCAGAGCTTATCAATAGTTCGTACAATAACCTTACGATGTCAGCGAAAAGCAAAGGTCTCGAATTGCTTCTTAATTATGATAAAAAAATACCTAATACAATAAAAGGAGATCCTGTTAAGCTGAATCAAATACTTAATAATATTGTAGGTAATGCATTAAAGTTTACTGATAATGGGTTTGTTAAGCTTTCCTGTCTGTTAAAAGAACATAATAAATCAACAGGAAAAGTTATTATTTCGTTTACTATTGAAGATACTGGTATTGGCATAAAGAAAGAAAACCTTGATGGTGTATTTAAAAGCTTCATCCAAAGCGACAATTCAGTGTCGAGAAAATATGGTGGTACCGGACTTGGGTTAACTATTACCAGAAATTTCATTGAGTTACAAGGGGGAAAATTGGAAGTTAGCAGTGAATACGGAATGGGTTCAACTTTTTATTTTGCATTACCCTTTAAATATGTGAGTCATGAAAGCAAAGTGAGCATTAGTGTTAATCCTTTTGAGAATAAAACCATTGATGCTACTATTCTTGTGGTAGATGATGTTGCCATTAACCAACTTGTCGTTTCAAAGATTCTTAGTAAGTGGAATGCCGTAGTTGATATTGCTTCAAGCGGTAAGGAAGCGCTCTATCTGCTTGGTAAAAAAACATATGATTTAGTTCTTATGGATGTACAAATGCCTGAAATGAGCGGAATTGAAGCAACCAACATAATCAGAAATGATAAAAAATTTGAACATATTTCAGATATCCCAATTATAGCATTTACAGCTAATGCATTTGATGATTCACAAAGACATGTTATAGAATCAGGAATGAATGCTTTTGTTTCGAAACCTGTTAAACCTGAAAAGCTTTATGAAGAAATAACTAAAATTATGGAAGCTACTAATCGAAAATAATAATGCTTGAAAATATATCACATAGCGAATTAAATAGTCTTTTTTCTAAATATGCAAATTCGAGTTCTGAACCATTTTTTGTAATTAACTCCAGTTATGAAGTTGTTTTTGCCAATATGGCAATGGAAAATTATGTCCAAAAGACTATGAAAGAAATGCAGAACTCCTATTTTGGTAATGTTCTTGGGTGCACATACATTGAAAAAGGTCAAAATGATTGTGGAAATAATTATTATTGTGGCATCTGCAATTTGCGCAATTCTTTCGCCGAATGTTTTAAAACAAAGTCCTCAGAAATATATCAGACCGTGGTTCGTGATTTTTTATTAAAAGATGAAAAGATTCTAAAGCAAATACATATTAAGACATACTTTGTAGAAATAGTAGATCGTCCTCATATTGCAGTTTCAATAATAAAACCGACTAATGATTTTGATTCTGTGAGTATTTATTGAGCATTAAATATAACCCTTAGATATTGACAGCCAATATATTTTGTATAGATTTGTAACAGAATCGCAATATCATTAATTTATTATTTACCATAAACATATAATCATGAAACGAAATTTCTTTTTCATCTTTACGATGATTGGTATAATTTTGCTGGCAGCAAGTTGTACTAATACTGAAAAAAAGCCAATGACAGCTAAACAAATCCCTCTTGAAGATTTTTTCAAGAACCCAGAACAAAACAGTTATCAGATATCACCCGATGGTGATTATTACTCATTTATGGCTCCTTATGAAAACAGGATGAATATCTTCATTCAAAAGCGAGGATCTGATGAAGTAATCCAGTTAACAAAAGATACCGATAGAGATATAAGTGGATACTTTTGGCCAAATAATGAGAGAATTCTCTATTTGAAAGATACTGGTGGTGATGAAAACTTCAAGCTTTATGGAGTTAATATTGATAACAGTAATCCCATAGCATACACCGAAATTGATGGTGTTAGAACCCAAATTATTGATGACTTACCAGATATTCCGGGAGAAGTTATTATCGGATTAAACGAACGTAACCCTCAGGTTTTTGATCCTTACCGTCTTAACCTTGAAACGGGCGAAAGAGTAATGCTTGCTGAAAACCCTGGTAATATCCAAGGTTGGATGTTTGATCATGATGGCAAATTGCGTGTAGCATTTGCAATTGTTGATGGTATAAACGTGAGTTTACTATATCGTGAAACTGAAGCTGATGAATGGAAGAGTGTTCTTACAACCAGCTTTAAGGATAACGTTAGTCCAGAATTTTTCACATTTGATAATAAGAATGTTATCGCTACATCAAATCTTGGAAGAGATAAAAGTGCAGTTGTTGTATTTGACATCGCCAACGGCAAAGAATTAGAAGTCCTTTATGAAAATCCTGATTTTGATGTTAGCAGCGTTAGTTATTCCAAGAAAAGAAAGGTTATGACTTCTGCAAATTATACTTCTTCAAAACGCGAAAAACACTACTTCGACAAACAGTATGAAGATCTTTATAAACGTCTGGAAAAAGACCTCGGTGATTATGAAATTGCCATTACAGGAATAAACAAAGCTGAAGATGTTTATATTATCAGAACATATAGCGACCGTTCTTTAGGTGCATATTATATCTATGATATGAACACCGACAAAATGGAAAAAATTACTGATGTGAGCCCATGGATCGATGAAAATGAAATGGCCAATGTAATTCCTGTTAAGTACAAAACACGCGACGGACTAAAAGTACATGGATATCTAACACTTCCCAAAGGTTACACTAAGAAAACAGCTAAAAATCTTCCTACAGTTGTTAACCCTCATGGTGGACCATGGGCTAGAGATGGTTGGGGATTTAATCCTGAGGTTCAGTTTTTGGCAAACCGTGGATATGCTGTTTTCCAAATGAATTTCCGTGGATCAACCGGTTATGGTAAGAAATTCTGGGAAGCTTCATTTAAAAAATGGGGGCAAGAAATGCAAGATGATATCACAGATGGTACAAATTGGCTAATCAAAAAAGGCGTTGCCGATCCTGATAGAATTGCTATTTATGGAGCAAGTTATGGTGGTTATGCTACTTTAATGGGATTGGTGAAAGAGCCTAATCTATATGCGGCTGGTGTTGACTACGTTGGTGTTTCAAATATGTTCACTTTCATGAAAACAATTCCTCCATACTGGGAGCCTATGTTGAAAATGATGTATGAAATGGTAGGAAACCCAACCACAGATAGTGTAATGTTAAGGGAAGTTAGCCCTGCATACCATGTGGACAAAATTGTTGCTCCGCTATTTATTGCTCAGGGGGCAAATGACCCACGTGTTAATATCGACGAATCAGACCAGATTGTTGAAGCCATGAAAGCTCGTGGTGTTACCGTTGAGTACATGGTAAAGGACGATGAAGGCCACGGATTCCGTAACGAAGAAAATCGTTTTGATTTCTATCGTGCAATGGAAGCGTTCTTGAAAAAAGAAATGGGAGAAAAAAAATAACCAATCACCCTTACCCCTGTTAGGGTTATAAGCTTTGGCAGGGGTAAGATATTATTAATTAACAACAAATTTTCTCGACATAATTGAACCATCACTGGTAACACTAACAAAATATACTCCAGGTCGAAATTGTGAGGTATTAACCTCGAGCAATTCTTCACCGGTTTCCCCATAATACAATTGCTGCCCTTGAAGATTTCTAATCTGAACCTCTTTATTTGATCTATCAGAGTTCATAAAGTAAATATTTAATTTATTCCTTGTTGGGATGGGGCCCATGGTAAAGAATATTGAACTGCTATTGGTTTCATCAGTAATTGATATATCCATTACCTCTTCGAGAGTCCATTCATTGGGATCAACTTCAACATTAACCACATTCTTGCTTACTGGTAGCGAAAAAACATTGAGATTATCTGTTTGTCTAAACTGAACAATGGTATCGGTTCCATCTGCAAATATTAATCTAAAGTCCAACAACATATTGTATAAGGATGTATGAAGGGAGGTTGTGGTTTGGGTAGAGCTTATGTAAAATTTATTATCATCACCCACCCAATAAGTAAAGCTGTATTGAGGAAATCCCTGTCCATAATACCACTGATCAAAAAACTGTTCAAAATCCATTCCTGTCATTTCTTCAGCAAGAGCCCTAAAATCTTCTCCTGTTGCTGTACTTCCTCCAAAATCCTGCTGAAAGGATCGAAGGATATCAAAAAACAGATCATCATTATGGATTTCATGTCGCAGCATATGTATTATGCATGCGCCTTTATCATATGTCAATGCTCCCGAAAAAATACGCCATTCATTTCCTGGATATATCTGGTCTTCGGGAATATAAATACTGCCATTATCAACAGACATGGCATGCTGTTGTGTTCCAATGATAAAGTCTTTAGCTGCCTCACTACCCAATAAAAATTCATTGGCCAGATAATCAGAGTATACTGCAAACCCTTCGTTAATCCATATGTCGCTCCATGTAGCACAAGTAATATTATCTCCAAACCACATATGTCCTAGCTCATGAGCAATCAGGTGAAAACTAAAATTTCCCATGGTCGACATTGTTTGGTGCTCCATTCCACCACCAAGTTGTGTTTCACAATGCCCATATTTTTCATCTGAGAAAGGATAAAGACTAAATAACTCACAATACAATTCCATTATGCCTTTGGTTTTACCGATGGATTCTCTCTTCATTTCAACATTGGCAGGATTATTATACAGAAAGTTTTGGATCAATAGTGAATCACCACTCATCTGAATTGGATGTGCATATATACTATAGTCGGTATAATCAGCAACTGCAAATGATATCAAATAATAGTCAATTGGGTAGTTTGTCTTCCACTCATACCTTTTCATGTTATCACCCACATCCACAATATTAGTTAGTAGTCCTTGTGAGCCCACCATATTAGAAGCAGAAGTTGTGAAAAAAAGTATTGCTGAATCTGCTTTATCTTCAAGATCCTGCTTTACCGGAAACCAGTCCTTGGCAGCGAAAGGTTCTGATAATGTCCAGGTTACATGTTTCTGCCATCCAGGAGAATAATCATTTGTTACCCCGCTAAAAAATCCACCTTCTGGAGGTTTCCCGTGGTAATAAATTCGTGCAACTATGTCCGAACCAGCCTCAACTTCATTTACAGGAATTATTACATTATCTCCATCCCTATAATAATTATCCATCAATTCACCATTAAAAAGAATGTGTTCAATTGTTTGTTCTGGGATTAGCTCAAAGGCAAACGTATCCAAATTAACAAGAGCTTTGGCATTAATAAATGCGTTTCCACTAACAAATGTTGTTGTATCACTAACCTCAATATCCAGAATGTAAGAAGTAACATCATAATCAAACAGATATTGACTTTGCCAATTGTAATCGGGGTTAAAAATCATTTTATTGGTGTATGCTGTTGCGTGCGAACATTTCCCTTCATAATTATCATGATTGGTCCACTGTGCTGAAATGGTAATTGATATGATGGAAAAAATAAATATGATTAAAAAACGTTTCATAATCCAATGTTTAAGTTAATGTATCTGCATAAGATTTGAATAAGCAGTAAAACCAGCACAGAATAATTCACATACGATGCTGACCTTGAATTTATATCTTTGCCGAAAATAAATGGCATAGAATTTTCATGTAAATATACATTGTATATGTGAAAATCTAACGTTTCCTTATATTATGAACACCAATTATAGTATGGGAACAAATTAAATAATATTACATAAGTTAATCATATAAGTTGTCATGAGTTCCTCCTTCGACATATTAGTAAATAAGCTAAACGGTTTTATACGAAAGTATTACAAGAACCTTATTCTGAAAGGGACCATATTAAGTTTAAGTCTTATTTTCTTACTTTTTATCATAATAACCTTCGTTGAATATCTATCGTGGTCAAATACAATTACCAGAACTGTTATTTACTATTCATTTATAATATCAGTTTTTTTGATTGTGTCGTACTACATTATAATTCCTCTTTCAAAATTAATTAAGCTCGGAAAAGTACTTTCTCACAAAGAAGCTGCATTAATTATTGGAGAACATTTCCCAGAGGTTAGCGACAAACTTCTTAATACATTACAGTTAAAAGAAAATAATAGCAGCCAAAGTATGGATCTGTTATTGGCTGGAATTGAGCAAAAATCCTCGGATCTTAGTCCTGTTCCTTTTCATAAGGCTGTATTGTACAAAACAAACCTTAAATATGCAAAATATGCGCTCCCTCCTATTATTCTGATCTTGGCGGTTCTATTCATTGCACCTAGTGTTATCTATGAATCCACCGATCGTATTCTTAATCACAACACTGGATATGTGAAACCGCTTCCATATTCACTTGAGTTACAGAATAGTGTTTTTGAGTGTGCTCAACGCGAAGATTTTACAATTTTACTAAAGGTAACCGGCGAAGAAATACCATCTAAAATATGGATAAGCGAAAACAGTTTTAATTATAGAATGGTTGAAATCAAACCAGGTTTATTTGAATATACAATTAAAGATATTCTTACTGATGTATATTTTTCGATAGTTACGGAAGACTTTGTAAGCGATAAATATCATATTAAAGTATATCCTCAACCTGTAATTTTCAATTTCGATGTTGAGCTTATTTACGCACCATATCTTCAAAAACAAAGTGAAAATATTGAAAATATTGGCGACCTTATAATACCTGAAGGCACATTAATAAATTGGAGCATTTATACTCGTGACACAAAAAATATTTCATTTATTATTGGTGATAGCCTTGATGTGCTTACAAACAATGAGTCAAATGTTTTTAAACATAGTATTACTGCAAAAAATGATTTCGATTACACTCTGGTTTCAGAAAATGAATTCATGATTAGTAAGGATTCCATGAGATTCAATATTCAGGTAATTAAGGATGAGTTTCCCGCCATAAGGGCCAATGAATATAAGGATGAAAACAACTACGGTATAATAAATTTCAGCGGTACCATAAGCGATGACCATGGGTTTTTATCTTTAAGTTTCTATTATAGAAAAGACAGTATTCCTGAGCTTGGTTGGACCAAAGAGAAGCTATTAATTGATCGCAACTTAAGCCAGCAGAATTTTGACTATATGATGCTTGCAACTGAATACAATCTGCTTCCTGGTGATGCATTAAACTACTATTTTGAAGTTAGAGATAATGATGCATTTAATGGGTATAAAAGTGCTAAATCTGAAATGTATAATTTCATGATGCCCGATGCCTCCGAACTTGAAAACAAGATTGATAATTCTTCAGATGAGCTTAAATCAAAATTAGCAGAATCGCTAAAGGAGATAAACCAGCTAAATAAGCAAATTGAAGAAACCAGACTAAATCTATTTGAAAAGAAAGATTTGAGCTGGGCTGACAAGCAACAGTTGTCAGACCTTCTTAAGAAAGAGGAAGCTCTTAAAAAACAACTCGACGACATTAAGAAATTAAATGAAGATATCAAGGAACTCGAAGAGCTGCTTAAGAAGAAAATGAGTCCTGAACTTGCAGAAAAACTTAAACAACTTCAGGAATTATTTAATGAATTATTTGACAAGGATCTGGAAAAAGAGCTTGAGAAACTCAAAGAAGAATTGGAAAAAGAAAATGTGAGTGAGTTTCTTGAGAAGATGAAACAGCAAAATGAAGACCTTAAAAGTGATCTTGAGCAAAACCTTGAATTATATAAGCAGATGGAGTTCGAGCAGATGATTGAAGAGTCCATTGAGGAGTTGCAAAAATTGGCTGAAAAAGAAAAAACATTAAGCGAAGAAACTGCTAATAAGGAAAACAGTAAAGAAGAATCTGCTGAAAAACAGTCAGAAATTCAGGAGGAATTTGCTGAGCTAATGGAAAAACTTGAAAATGCTGATAGCTTAAACAAAGAACTGGAAGAACCATTCAATGTACAGGTTGACACAGCTACTGCTGGAGATATTAGTGAAGAAATGGAAAAGGCCCAGGAAAATGTTGAAAAAGGCAAGGAGAATAAAGCTTCCGAGAATCAGAAAAGTGCCGGAGATAAGATGGAGGATATGGCCGATGGTTTATCAATGATGATGAATGCTGCCATGGAAGAAAAGATGGGTGAAGATGTGGAGCAGATAAAAAGAATGCTTGATAATTTATTGGATCTAAGTTTTGCTCAAGAAAATTTAATTGGAGAGCTTAATACAACCCTTAAAAATGATCCTAAAAATGATGAAATCAGAGAACAGCAAAAAGGTCTAAAGGATGATTTTGAGCTAATCAACGATTCGTTGATGGCAATGAGCAAACGACAGGTGGCCATTAAGCCATTTATTGTAAAAGAGTCGGGTAAAATAAACAGCCATATAGATAAAGCTTTAAGAGGTCTTGAAGAGCAAAACAAGGGTAAGGCCTCAGGTGAGCAACAATATGCCATGACATCAATGAATAACCTGTCGTTGATGCTTGCAGAATCACTGGAACAAATGAAACAGTCCATGCAAATGGCTGCCCAGAAAAAAGGTGGTGGGAAATGTAAAAATCCAGGAAAAGGTAAATCTCCATCCATGTCAGAGATAATGAAACAACAAGAAGGTTTGGGTCAGGGAATGAAGGGAAAGATGAAGAAGAGCGGAAAAGATGGTAAGGATGGGAAAGATGGCTTAAATAATAAAAGTGAAGAGTTGGCACGAATGGCTGCCACTCAAGGTGAAATTCGCAGGATGTTACAGGAGTTCGTTGAACAGCTTGAGGGCGAGGGTGGCAATGGTAGTGCGCTTAGTAAGATCCTTGAAGAAATGAAAAAAAATGAAGATGATATAATTAATAGAAGAGTTACAATGGAAACATTGGAACGTCAAAAGCAAATTGAAACCAGATTATTAAAATCTCAAAAAGCTCTTCAGGAAAGGGAAAAGGAGAAAAAAAGGGAATCTAAAGAAGGAAAAAATCGTAATAATAGTAACCAAAATAATAAATCTGAGTATAAGTCAACAAAAGAAAATCAAGAGGAAATTCTTATTACAACTCCTATTGAACTTCAACCATATTACAAGAAGCTCCTAAAGGAGTATCTTTATAAACTAGAAACAGAAAAGGATAAGGAAAATGGTAGTTAATAACCAATCAATTACGATCGATCTTAAATCTGACAAAATAAGAGATATTGAGCTATTTGTTGATAAAGTATGTGATCAACTTTTTATCAACGACACATATTATGGTAATATCTTAATGTCAGTTTCTGAATTATTCAATTACCTTGTTGATAATAACCAGAATGAAAGTATAAATATCACATATAATTCTAATTACGAGAGTATCAGTATTAGCTTTCATCCTATTGATAATCAATCTATTACCGATCTTTCCGGAGACGTTGATTTTGAGCAATTAATGCATCAAGATGCCAATAAAAATATATTTCTTATTCGCTCTCTTGTGGACAAAATACATCATGTAAATGAAGGTACCATATCCCTTGAGTTTGATATAAGTGCTCTTCATAATGAGATATATCAAAAGCGCTCCCAGCTGTTGAAGAACTACTTTAGTAAACAATCGGTTAAAGAAAAAGTTAATAATCACAATGATTAATTTTTCTTTTCAGCAAATTGAATATGCTGAATACATAGAAGAAATAACTACCCGAGATTGGATTAGAAATGTAATCTCTTCAGAGCAAAAAATAGAAGGAGAGATCCATTATGTATTTTGTAATGACCACGAATTACTTTCCATGAACAAAAGTTTTCTTGACCACGATACGTATACTGATATAATATCATTTCCATCATCAGAAATTAATAACCTTATCAGTGGGGAAATTTACATTAGCATTGATAGAGTTGTTGAAAATGCAAAGAGTTTGAAAGTAAGTTTTGGTAAAGAATTATCAAGAGTAATTATCCATGGCATCCTTCATTTTATGGGCTACGATGATCACAGCCCCAATGAAAAAAAGCAAATGCGTGAGAAAGAAGATTATTACTTAAATTTGCAACCTTAATTTCCACAATTGTTCCACGTGAAACAAAAGAGTATGTTTGAACAATATGATATCATAGTTGTTGGCGCCGGTCATGCTGGTTCCGAAGCTGCCGCTGCGGCGGCAAATTTAGGTTCGAAGGTACTATTGGTAACCATGAACCTACAACGCATCGCATCGATGTCATGTAATCCTGCAATGGGAGGAGTAGCAAAAGGTCAAATTGTTCGAGAAATAGACGCCCTTGGTGGCTATTCAGGAATTGTTTCCGATAAAACAATGATTCAATTCAGAATGCTGAATAAATCAAAAGGCCCTGCCATGTGGAGCCCCAGGACTCAAAACGATAGAGTTCAGTTTGCCATCGAATGGAGAGACATGCTTGAAAAAACTCCTAATCTAGATTTCTGGCAAGACACCGTAACAACTATAATTGTTGAAAAAGACAAGGTGATCGGTGTTGAAACGAGCATGGGACAGAAGATATTTGCTAAGTCGGTTATTCTTACTAACGGCACATTCCTTAATGGTAAAATTCATATAGGAAAAAAGAGTTTTGGCGGAGGACGTATTGGCGATCCATCATCTTGGGGCATTACAGAACAACTTAGAAGTTTAGGATTTGAAAGCGCTAGATTAAAAACAGGAACTCCAGTTAGAGTTGATGGCAGAACCATTGACTTTAGCAAAATGGAAGAGCAAAAAGGAGATGAATCTCCTGAGGGATTTTCTTTCCTTAAAAAGGATAGATTAACAAAACAAAGAAGTTGCTGGATAACATATACATCTCCAATTGTTCATGATGAACTAAAACTTGGTTTCGACGAATCACCTATGTTCGCAGGGAGAATAGAAGGAACAGGTCCTCGTTACTGCCCATCAATTGAAGATAAAATTGAGCGATTTGCTGATAAAACAAGGCATCAATTATTTGTAGAGCCAGAGGGTTGGAACACGGTTGAATATTATGTTAACGGCTTTTCATCTTCATTACCTGATCATGTTCAGTTAAAAGCTTTACGGCGAGTTGCTGGTTTTGAAAACGCTAAAATTTTCATGCCTGGCTATGCAATTGAATATGACTACTTCCCTCCTACACAATTGCAATACACCTTAGAAACAAAACTTATTAGCAATCTATATTTTGCAGGTCAAATAAACGGAACCACAGGTTATGAAGAAGCAGCTGCACAAGGATTAATGGCAGGAATTAATGCTCATTTAAAACTTGTTGATAAAGATCCTTTCATATTAAAAAGACATGAGGCCTATATTGGAGTTCTTATCGATGACCTAATTACAAAAGGTGTTGATGAACCATATAGAATGTTTACTTCGAGGGCAGAATACAGAATTCTTCTTCGTCAGGATAATGCAGATATTCGCTTAACACATCTATCATTTGATATTGGTTTGGCCAGTAAAGAAAGGTTTGAAACTGTAAAAAATAAAGAAAAGCAAATAAACGATATTATAAAATTCACAAAAAAACAGAGCATCTCCCCCGCTGAGGCGAATAGTTTAATGGCTAGCAAAAATACATCTGATCTTAAACAGAAGATTAAAATATCGGATGTATTATTAAGACCTCAAATAAATATTGATGAGCTTATTCTAGTAAGCGAACAATTCAAAAATGAGATTGAACGGATAAATCCATCAAAAGAAACACTGGAGGCAGCAGAAATTCTCATTAAGTATGAAGGATATATTGAGAAGGAAAAAGAGCTTGTTGCAAAACTTTTAAAACTTGAAGATCTTCCATTAAAAGAAGATTTTGACTATCATAGTTTAGCTTCATTGTCGTCAGAAGCTAGAGAAAAATTATCAAAAATAAAACCGAAAACCATAGGTCAGGCATCAAGAATCAGTGGAGTATCTCCATCTGATATAAATGTTATTGCTGTATTTATTGGTAGATAAAAAATGTTTCACGTGAAACAAACTGAAAAAAAAATAGATATTACAAACTGTCCTGTATGTGGAAACTCTAAGTTTTCAAAGTATTTGGACACGAGAGATTACTTTTTTACAAAGGAAGAATTCAGCCTTTCAAAATGTATGGAATGTTCATTTGTTTTTACAAATCCCATTCCGTTAAATCTGTCTAGGTATTATGAAACAGAGGAATATTTATCACATCATTCTGAAAAAGGTGGCTTAGTATCAAGAGTGTATTCACACATAAGATCTTTAAACATACAAAGAAAATACAATCTGGTTTCTAATTACACAAAAACGGGAAGTATTCTAGATATTGGTTGTGGGACAGGTGAGCTTCTTGGCTATTTTCAGAAAAAAGGATGGGAGACAAAAGGAATAGAGCCTGATAAAAATGCAAGAGAAGTAGCAATCAATAAAAATAATATTGATGCTGTTGATGAAATTCTAATCGATAAAATTCCAGGTTCATCGTTTGATGTTGTATCAATGTGGCATGTATTGGAACATGTACTTGATTTAAATTGTAGAATTAAAGATGTTAAAAGAATTACAAAAAACAATGGCACAATGATTTTTGCATTGCCAAACCTAAACTCACCAGATTCAAAAAAATATGGTAAGTATTGGTCTGCATTAGATGTACCAAGACATTTATATCATTTCACTCAGGAATCATTTGAAAAGCTTATATCAAAACATGACCTAGAATTAGTCCATGCAGAACCAATGAAGTTTGACGCATTCTATGTAAGCATGTTGAGTGAGAAATATCTTAACAATAAGATGCCTCTTATTTCAGCAGCCTTAACAGGATTAAAATCAAATAATATGGCAAAGAAGAAGAATAACTATTCCAGCATGATTTTTGTAGTAAAGAACAAATAATAATAAAAAGTATATTTGAAGAATATGATTTCTAAAGTTAACCCATTTTTTGCATAATGTTGAATTTGCTAAAAAATACGAGAACAACTTACTTTTTTGCTTCTGCTATTCTAATTTTTCTGCTTTTTCACCTATTTCAACACCTACATCAACATTCTCATTCAACTCAAAGCGAATACGAAAACCTTTCATATAGTTTTGATTATCAATCTATTATATTAATTAATGGCTCTAATTATGCTACAAACCTGATCCATAAAAAAAATTATGTAGATAATTCATCCATAGACAGCACTCTAGAAGCACATAAACTCACAGGTTTTGTATATGATCATGACAGCATTGTATATTGGAATAATTCTATTATTAACCCTGAGAATTTTTTTAATCTTAAAACAGATAATAATGTTCACTGTGTAAAACTACCCTCGGGTTGGTATTTATATATCGGTAACATTGTTGATAGTTACACAATCTATATTTTCGATTTAATTAAATCAGATTATCAAATGGACAACCCATTGTTAATTCCAGGGTTTATGTCGGAATATAGCTCAAGTGAAAATATCCTCCTTTCATTGGATGAAGAGAATTCATTATATCAGATATACAATAGTGCGGGAAATTTCTTAATCGGTATTAATTTCGACCATAACAACAATGAAAGTAAACATGGAAACCTTCTTGTATTTACACTATTTATATTAGCAATTATTTCTATAATAATAGCAATCTACAATTGGATAGACAGATTAAAAAAAATTCAATCTAACCAGGATCTGAAGCTCTTTATTTTTATTCTTTTCATAATAGGAATTTGGACTACTCTTTATTTTACAGGATATCCATATGTACTAAAACATACATCAATATTTAATGAATACAATTACAATCTGCCTCTAACAAATTCAACAGGAGAATTAATAATAAACTCAATATTCTTAAGCATCATTTCCATATTTACCTACCTCATTATTGGAAAGAATGGAAATACTCAATCACCGATTACAATCATTATAAAATACACTTTGTTGTGGATGTATTTATTACTCATCTTCTCTTTTATCTATAACACAATACAAAACCCAAACCTTACATATATAACGGAACTTACATTTAGTGATATAAGTATAATTCTTTCGATATTTATAATAATACTTTTGAATGTATCAATTTATTATACATTATTGGCATACCTCAATCCTCCTAAAACTAACAAAATACCATACTTTGTACCGATATTAATTGTCGTCTCTGGTATATTCTTTCTTTACCTGCTAATTGATGTACAGGTAACTATCCTCGCAATAACAATATGTATCTCCATTGTTATAATCACCATTAAGTATTTTATTTGGAGACGGGTTGCCGATATATTTTTGAAAAACCTATTACTACTTTTGATTCTTTCTGTAACTTCTGCTATACTAATAAATTACTCGCTTACTCAAAAGAAAAATGAATATCAGAAATATGTAGCCATTACTCTTGCTACCACAAATGATATTAAATTCGAAAAGGAGTTTTCTGCAAATATTACACAACTTAAAAATGATAATATTCTTAATTATATTGTACTAAATGATACAGTTGGTAACCAGGTTGAAAACTATATAAGATCAAACTATTTCAGCGGGTATTTTAATAAGTATGATCTACAAATTACAAATTGTAGTGATGATGAATTAATAGAAATACAACCCGAAGGAACCATATACAATTGTTCAGATTATTTCTATTCGCTAATTGATGAGTTTACAATATCGTCGGTTGATTCCACACTTTATCAATTTAACTCTGAAACTGAAGGCTATTACTACATATGCTTTTTAAAAATTCATGATAAAAAAGATAAAAACAATGACAGAAATTTATTCATTGAATTTGTTTCATCGCATGTTCCCGAAGGACTAGGATATCCAGAACTACTTGTTGATAGCAAATCCCAAACATTGAATTTATCCAACTTCTCATTTGCAAGATATTCTGGGAATCTTCTTACATATAAATTTGGTGAATATCAATACAATACATACCTTTCAACACAGGACGAATTACAGTACAATACTTTCTCTAAATACAGTAATTCGATTCATTATACCATCAAAATAAATGATGAATCATATCTGATTGTAAGCAGAAAAGAAACTTCCATAACAATGAAGATTGTGATCTTTTCTCTAACCTTCATTCTCCTTTCCATAATATCTGTAATTGTATATTTCATCGCATATGCAAGACGTGCAATTAGCCTATTTAGACTTAATTTTAAAACTAGGTTACAAACATTTGTTATCGCTACTCTAACAATTACATTTATACTTATCGCCATTTCTACTTTGTTCTATATTGAAGAAAGTACAAAAGAAGAAATGGAAAAGCAGCTATCGGAAAAAACAAATTCAGTACTAATAGAATTACAACATAAATTATCTGCTGTATCAGATTTAAGAAATGAGGATAAGGAATTTCTACATCAGCTTCTTCGAAAGTTTTCATTGGTTTTCTTTTCTGACATTAATTTATATGACAAATCTGGGCAGCTTATTGCCACATCAAGACCAGAAATTTTTGATAAGAACCTACTTTCAACATATATTAATCCGGATGCATATAAAGCCATTTTTATTGAAAATGAATTGAATTATATCACAGAGGAAAAAATTGGCTCACTAAGGTATTATTCGTCTTACGTACCCATTAATCTAAATAATTATTTCCCCATCGGTATAGTGAATCTTCCATATTTTGCACGTCAGTCAGAATACACTAAATCATACTATATAATGTTATCGTATTTGATAAATATATATGTTATAATTGGTATAATTGGTACTCTTATAGCTGTAACTTTTTCAAGGTATTTAACAAGGCCGCTTGTATTACTTCAGGAAAGTATATCCAATATCAGAATTGATCAGCAAAATGAGAAAATTGAATGGAACAAAAATGATGAAATAGGATTGCTCATCAATGAATATAACAGGATGGTAGATAAGCTTGAGGAAAGCGCCGGGTTATTGGTAAGATCCGAACGAGAAAGTGCCTGGAGAGAGGTGGCAAAGCAAATTGCTCATGAAATCAAAAATCCTTTAACTCCGATGAAGCTAAATGTTCAATATCTTGAAAAAGCATATAGGAACAACGATCCTGATTTTAAGTCTAAAATTGATTCAATAAGCAAATCATTAATTACACAGATTGATACACTAGATAATGTGGCTGAAACATTTTCGAACTTTGCGAAAAACAAACGGTTGGATTATGACGATGTGAATCTAAGAAAAGTAATAACTACAGCTGTTGATCTTTTTAATAAAAAATCCAATGTTAGCATAAAAGTAAACTATGAGAATCAAAACGATGTTCTGAATATTCTTGGATTTGAAAAAGACACATTAAGAGCAATTAATAATATTCTTAAAAATGCAATACAGTCAGTGGAAAATAAAGATGTTGGCATAATTAATATTAATGTTTCCAACAATGATAATTTTGTGGAAGTATCAATTAGCGACAATGGGAAAGGAATAGCTAGTGATATGAAGGCAAAAATTTTCCAGCCATATTTCACCACCAAAACAAGTGGGACAGGATTGGGACTAGCTATTGTTAAGAATATAATTATTGAAACTGGTGGAGATGTACACTTTGAATCAACAGTAGGTATTGGAACAACATTCTTCTTAAAATTCCCCAGAGTAACCAAATAATACCAACATCCGTATCGTTAATTCATGGTATAGCAGAAGCTATTTTTACATACTTTTGAAAATATGAACAGTACAAGTAATCCTGTAAAAAAACTTGCAGGCGATACAGCTATTTATGGATTGGGAACCATGGTCCCCAGATTCTTAAACTATCTACTAGTACCACTTTATACCATTTACGTATTCACAAAAGCTGAATATGGTCAGGTCACACTACTATATTCATATGTGGCAATATTGCTAGTCCTGCTGACCTTTGGAATGGAAACGGCCTTTTTCAGGTATGCAAACAAAAGTAAAGACCCAAAAAAGGTCTTCAATACTGCAACATCTTCCATACTTATTGTTTCATTGTTGTTTATTCTATTAATCTTTGGTTTTTCATCAAAAATTGCTGAATTAATACAATACCCTTCAAATATTGAATATGTTCAGATCATAGCTTTAATTATAGCAATAGACGCAATTACAGCCATACCTTTTGCCTATTTAAGATATCAGAATAAAGCACTTAAGTTTTCATCAATAAGAATAATTAGTGTTGCAATTACCATATCATTAAACCTAATATTTTTGCTATTAATACCGTGGTATTTTGGAGATGAATACTCGAATCTTCCTCTATACAGATCCACAAATCTTGTAACATTTGTTTTTGTAGCAAATCTTATCGGTTCCTTTTCAACTCTTGTAATGCTAAGCAAGGAATTCCGAGAATTCCGATTTAAAATTGATAGTATACTAATGGTGAAAATGCTTAAGTATGGACTTCCCATTCTTATAATTTCTCTTTCGTTTATGATCACAGAAGTAGCTGACAAAATATTGCTTAAATACCTACTTCCAAATCAAGACACCGCTGATGCTCAACTTGGAATTTATGCAGCATGCTACAAATTAGCAATAATAATGATGTTGTTTATTCAGATGTTCAGATATGCAGCCGAACCTTTCTTTTTTGCTGAAGCCAAGAAAAAGGATGCAAAGAAAACATACAGTAAAGTAATGACATTGTTTATAGCATTTACATGGGTTATTTTTCTTCTTGTTTCAATGAATATAAACTTGTTTAAGTATTTCATTGGAGAGGCGTTTTGGCCTGGTCTTGCAATTGTTCCAGTAATACTATCAGCTAAATTATTCCTTGGTGTTTTTTATAATCTATCAGTATGGTATAAACTAACTAATAAAACATTATACGGAGCAGTTATAGCAGTTATTGGTGGTACTACAACAATTATTTTGAATATAATTTTGATTCCTGAATATGGATATATGGGATCTGCATGGGCAAATTTTATCAGTTACTTTATTATCATGATAATCTCATTTATATGGGGACGTAGTTACTATAAGGTTTCTTATGAATTAAAGAAGATTTTTCTGTATTCTTCCAGCGCCTTGTTGATTTATTTTTCATCAACCTATTTAGATGTATCAAAACCATGGATTTATTATGGTTTTGTATCAATAATGATTATAATTTATATAACATTAGTTTCGATTATTGAAACAAGATCCAATAGAGCAATTTCATAGAAAAATCATATCAATAGCTTATTTTTCACTCAATTTGATAGAATTTACCTATAAATACCTATTTGTAAGTATGAAAAAGCGTGCTTATAAATATAAACTAATTAAGATTTTAACTAAGTTTGTCATCCCCAAAAACCATTAATGTTTTTATTCACCACATATTTTAATCATGCTAAGGATATTTAAACCCAAAAAAAAACAAAACCGAAACACAAGAGGTAAAGATTATTACCACCGAGAGAACTTGATCCAAACTCGTGATGAGTTATCAAAAATTTTAGAATTGTTGGACTCACCTAATATAATCAATACTTCAAATAACTTGGTATTCCACAACAAGGAATTAACAGCAATTACAGTAAACGATCTTGAAACTGACTACGGAAAAGAATCCTATATACTGGATCCTGAAAGCGGAATTAATGGCCATGAAATATATTATTACCGTATAATATCTGGCACTTTTCGTTTTTTACTGCAACTTCATTTCATAGATAATAAATTTTTCTTCGCCGGAACAAAAATTGCTACTGAAAACGAAATGTTACAATCAGACAAAAAGATAATAATTGACAGTGTTAAAAAGAGGTATTGTATTGATGAGGATTGCAAAGATGAAACATTTAAAATTAAAGATCCTCAAGGCAATATTCTAACTTCACACGACAACATCTTCTATTATATTAAGTATTTGGTTAACAATGAAATTAGCCGTAAACTTCAATCTCAATATTCACAACATGGAGGAAATGGGTTAGGAGAAGATTTAGATAGCACTCTTGATGGTTTGATATAATATATTGGAAGATATAACTGCATAAAAAAAGGTATTGGACAAATAAATAAAATATCTTATAACACAATCATTTTTGGTATAATATATTACAGATTGTGAATTTGAGTAATTTACTATTATATTTGCGATTACTTAAATTCCAATAATTTGTAATATATGCTATCTTTTTTTAAATCATCTAAGAAAAAAAATACTCAAAAAGGGAAAGCCTTTTATGAGCGTGAAAATTTAGTTCAAACAATTGAGGAATTAAATGAAATACTTTCAATGTTGGATTCAGATGACAACATTAATGGTAAAGATCCCTTACTATTTCAGGGAAAAGAATTCAATACAATCAACAAAAATATTCTGGAAGAGTACTTTGGAGAAGAGTCTTTTATACTCAATCCAGATAATAATATTTCAGAACATGAAGTTTATTATTACAGAATAACATCTGAGCATCTTAAGTTTCTAATTCAAATTCATTTTATTGATAATCAATTCTTTTTAGCAGGTACCAAAGTATATTCCGATTCGCTGTTATCGAATAATGATAAACAAAGAGTAATTAAAAACATTACAAATAAATATTATCCAGAAGCAGATTCAAATTTGACAGAATTTAATATTGTGGATCCGGAGGGGAATATATTATGGACCAAAGATGATATTTTTTATCATATCAACTATTTATACAATAATTCAACCTGTCAGCAACTAAAAAAGCAGTATTTCGGTTTAGGTAAACCACAATCAGGGCAAGAAATAAAAAACACATTGGATAGTTTAATTTAGCATATTTGCCATTAAATAAAGTTAATATTTTTGGCAGGTATCTATATTCATATTCCCTTTTGCAAGCAGAAATGTCACTATTGTAATTTCTATTCAACAGTATCACTTAAGTACCGTGATCATTTTGTAGATGCATTGTACCGTGAAATTAATTCTCGAAAAGATTATTTACAATCTGAAGAAATCAATACCATTTACTTTGGTGGTGGAACTCCTTCGATGTTAACAATTGATGAAATATGTGAAATTATTAATAATCTTAAAGATAATTTCAATGTGAGTAACAATGTTGAAATAACATTGGAATCAAATCCCGACGACCTTAGTAAAGAACAAATTAGCAACCTAAAGAACCATACACCAATAAACAGATTAAGTATTGGTATTCAAAGTTTTTTTGACGATGATTTAACCTATCTAAATCGAGTTCATAGTTCTGAACAATCAATAAAATGTATTGAGAATTCCATTGCCATGGGATTCGATAATATTACTATCGATCTCATTTATGGAATACCAACATTAACAGAAAAGAAATGGAAAGAAAACCTTGATATTTTTTTCAACTATAATATTCCACATCTTTCATCGTACTCATTAACAGTGGAAAAGAAAACAGCACTCGATGTTCTCATTAATAAGAAAAAAATTGCCAACATTGATGAAAGCCAAAGCATAGAGCATTTTAAAACTTTGGTGGAGACTACTGAAAAACATGGTTTTATACATTATGAGATATCAAATTTTGCCAAAGAGGGATATTATTCAAAACATAATAGCATATACTGGCTTGGTGGTCATTATCTGGGATTAGGACCATCAGCTCACTCATATAATGGCAAATCACGCCAGTGGAACGTTATGAATATTAAAAAATATTGTGAGGAAACTTTAGCTGCAAATATTATTGAAGAAACCGAAGAGCTTAGCAAAGATCAGATGTACAATGAATATATCCTAACATCTTTACGTACCTCATGGGGCTGTGATATAGAGCATATTTCAAATGTGTTTGGCGAAAAATATTCCAATCATTTCATGGAAAACATAGAAACTTATATCAAAGAAAATAGAGTAATTCGTAATCTGAATTCATATACACTTACAAACGAAGGGAAACTATTCGCCGATGGAATAGCCTCATCCCTGTTTTTTGGTCTATAAAGCCTTAGAAACGAATTTTGTTACCAGATACCCAATTACAGGAGAAAACATCACACTGATAAAGAATGACCATTGTACGCCGATTTTACGCTTCTTCCCAATGGTTTCAGAAACCACAAGTGAAAAACCATACCACGCAATAAAAATCAAGATTATTAAGTATTCGTTCATAGCCTAGTAAAAATATATGAATAAGTAAACTGTAGGTATTGCAATACCCAAAATAACCATCCAGGCACCACGTGCACCAATTCCATTACTTCCTCTTGGAATTAAAATTCCTGACAGACCAAGAATTATTAATGCTCCAGCAAAAATATCTGAAAACCATGTCCAGTATTTAATGGGGTTATAATGCAAATAATTCATTTCTCTAAATAATGGGCGACGCGTAGTTTTTTCAACTAATCCGTTTCCACTAACAAGATTAATATATATGGTTCCATCTTTAATGAATATCTTAACAAATTCATCATTTGGAAAATAATGACTTTTATAATTACCTGATTCTCCAGTAGGTTCGATGATTTTCTTCAGTTCAGCCTTTGTAGGTTTTTCAGATGGAGGGTCGATACGAAACTCCTCAGTCATAACTACAAAATTAGGATTCCAATCATCAATATGGTTAATTGCTATACCCGATAAGGAATATATTATCACCATTCCGAAAAATAAATATCCGAAATCTCTGTGGACAGCTTTGTTCCACTTACGCCACTTAAATGTCATTGATTTGGAATTTAATGGTTGTGTCCGTCACCATCACTATGGTCATGCTCATGCTCTGAATCATCATCGCTAACATCAACAATAGTATAATCTGTGCAAAGAACCGAATAGAATGATAAATGATCTGTACCAGATGCCTTTATTTCTTCACGAAGAGCATTTACTTTTTGCATTTCTTCATCAATATCAGCACCTTCGCCACCTTTTTCAACTTTTCCTCCTAGATGTGATCCTTCGCCTTTATCATCTGCCATATCACTTCCAGATTTAATTTCTTCTTCCCACTCACGTAGATAAGCTTCATCAATTCTTTGTTCTTCAACTATACCAATAATTACGATATTATTTCCTTCTAGTTCAGCATTAAATGCTGCAATTTCTTCATCAGGAGTAATTTTAATTCTAGCATCAGAAGTTTCGCTTACTAAAAATAAACGCTGTCCACCATGTTTGCATATATGATCAACAGTTCCAGAAAGTTCAATTTTTTTACCAACAAAATCTCCTGCCTTGGCTTCAAAATCAGCAACAGCAACAGGTGTAATTTGCTCAACTATAGTCATTGTATCGCCAACTTTATTGGCGTCTGCTTGTTTGTTACTATTTTCACAAGAAGTTGCAAACAAAGCAATTAGGGTAATAATAAGTAGATAATTTTTCATTGTTATAATTATTTTTGGTTGTGGCGAAGATAGTACTTATCTATGAAAATGATTAAAAAAATTATTATTAAAATAAATTATGTGTTTATCAACAATAAACAAGCTTAATCTTCTGTGCTAATGCTAATTCCATCGTACTTAACTTCACGTCCTCCAGCATAGGAAATGCTTATAAGAAGTACACCATTTTCATCATATTTTTTCCAGTCCCCGTTTTTACGTCCCATAACGTATTTTCCCTGCTTCTTTATTTTTCCATTATTCCAATACCAAGTATGTTCACCATTGGGATTATCATCAACAAATTTACCTTCGTACCTTATTTCATTATCAGCATAATATGATTTCCACCATCCATTTCTAGTATCCTCAATGTATTCACCTTCATCCCTTGAATCACCAACTTTATAAACCCATAATCCTTCCTTTTTTCCTTCCAGATAATCTCCTTGGGTGATAATATTACCTTGCTTATCATATTCTGTTAATAAGCCATCGGGTAGACCGTTGTAAAATTGTTCTTTTCTTAATAAAAATCCATCACTGTAATACCAGTACCAGGTGCTATCAGGATCTCCCAGTATATACTTTCCTTTTTCTTCAAGATTACCATTTTTGTAGTAATACTTCCAAATTCCATCTTTCACATCGTTAATGTAATTTCCCTCAGCTTTCATATTACCATCATCATAATATTCCTTCCACATCCCTTGTCTCTGACCTGAATCAAGAAAAATACCTTCGCCAACTATTTTACCATAACGAAAAATAAACGATTTCTCTACTTCACCATCTTCATTATATTCTCGTCTAACACCCTCAGGAACACCATCTTTCGTATAAGTTCCTACAACTTTAACTTTTCCATTTGGATAATAATCAGTTCTAACATCTAGTTTTTGAAGTTCTTCGGCCTTTTCGAATTTTTCACCATCAACATATTTAGTCGCTGAAAGAAGATTTCCATCTAAATCATATTCTTTAAAATAACCATGTTTTAGTCCATGTTTAAAACTTCCTTCTTTGATCATTACTGATTCATCTTCAGTAAACCATAACCATCGACCATGTGGTAAAGTATCCGAATCATATCTATTGATTCTTGATCTATCAAGTATATAGCCTTTTTTGTATGTAATTAACTGAATTATATTTCCATTTAGGTCATACTCCCTTGCTATTCCCTCTTCGAGGCCATTAACAAATGGAGTTTTTATTTTGGTTTTGCCATTTGGAAATAGCACGAGAGAATTTCCTTGCTTTATATCATCAACAAAATTTTCTTTTAATATTTCACTACCCTGATGTGTAGTTCGATAACCATTCTTTTTCCCGTCAGCATAGTTTATTTCCAGAATTATCCTTCCTTCATCGTCATAAAATTTCCAAAGACTATCAAGTTCAAAATCTAATCTATTGCCTTCTGATTTTAATATTCCACTAGCATAATAGTTCTTCCAATACCCATCTGGTTTACCCTGACGCATAGTGCCTTCGCTAATCTTAACACTATCTTCACCATAAAAAATATTATAGCCATTTGGATTAATTCCAGTATCTTCCTGTGATATTAATGGACTATAAATCAGTAGAAATAGAATGGAAAATATTATACTTAGGTTTTTCATATTACCTGCTTACGCTTCTGCCTTTTAAAACGCGACGTTTCTTTTCATAATTCGACACAAACTCTTTGTTTACCATCAGCACAGTACTGCTACTTGACGGAATAATGAAGTAGGTTGTGGTATCATAAACAATACAACCGTAATTATCATTCCAGTTATCTGCTGAAATTTGATACTTAGCATCATCGTTCATATCGAATCTTAAACTGCGATTATCGCCGGTTTCAAAAGCTACTCTTAAGAATTCACTTCCCGAACGAATTGCAACTCCCTTTGTTTTTTTTGGAATTATAACTTCTTCATAATATTCCCCATTTTCAAACCTAATTGTGCCTTTTGCTATTTGGGTTTCCTCTTTAGAAAGATTCCTTTTAAGAACTATTTTTTCAGAATTATAAAATTGAACTTGTTCAACTTCTAGTTTATTTTCATCTAAATTATAACGTACATCCTCTGTAAAATATATCAAATTTGAACATGATGATATTGCCAGGGTTATCATCACCATTACAATTACCACTAAATTTTTCATCATAACATTAAATAATTTTAAGCTTTTTAGAAATATCAAGCATTCTAACAATTGGTATTTTAGCCTTTTCCATAAGATCATTATCCATTTTTATCTCAGGAGTTTCATTTTTCAAAGCTAAGTATAATTTTTCCAATGTGTTCAATTTCATATACGGACAATCATTACAGCTACAAGTTTCATCTGAAGGAACTATCAAAAATTCCTTTTCCGGTGATGCTTTTTGCATTTGATGTATAATTCCTGTTTCAGTAGCAACTATAAATTTATTACTGGAATTTGTTTGAGTAAATTTTAACATTCCGGTGGTGGATCCTATATATTCTGCAAGTTCAAGAACTGGAGCATTACACTCAGGATGAGCAATTATAATAGCATCTGGGTTTTCCTCCTTGAGTTTAATTATCGCTTCAGTTGATAGTATATCATGAACCTCACATGTACCATTCCACAA
>CALCGQ010000305.1 GCA_937901015.1 uncultured Bacteroidota bacterium
CCTATTATGATTGGGGCAGCAACTCTTCCTGGGCATACTACCAACGGTGTTGCATTTGTTCTTGATATATCAAATCAAAAAGAAGCAGAGCTTGAGTCTAAGAAGTTAAGAAACACTCTTGAATTGGCTCAAAAAATGACAAATATTGGATTTTGGAGTTTCAATGTTCAGACTCAAATGCCAACATGGTCGGATCAAATGTATGTTATGCTTGGAGTTAACAAGAAAAATGGACCTCTTACTTATGAAGAACATAAAAAGATTTGGCATCCCAACGATTGGGAAATGTTTGATTCAGCAGTTCAACGATGTATTAAAGGAGAACCCTATGATATAGTTGTTCGCATTATTCTTCCTGATGGCTCATTAAATTACCTAAACACTCAAGGTTTTCCTCGTTTTGACAAAGAAGGTAATCTGGAAGAACTTTTTGGTACTTCAATCGACATAACTTCATTAAAAACTACTGAGGAGGAATTGAGAAAACACAAAGAAAACCTGGAACACCTTATTAATCAACGTACTGAGGAACTTAGACAAAAGAATACAGAACTAGATAATGCCATTAAAGTGTTTGTTGGACGAGAGAAGACCATCAACGAACTCCAAAAAAGAATTAGATTGATGGAGAGTAATTTATAAGCTTAAAAACGATTAGGAAGATGGATATCAGATTATATAAATTTAAAAGCATCAAAACAAAGCTTACTTTTTGGCTGCTATTACTAACATTAGTACCACTGCTATTAGTAATAATTATTACATATTCCCAAATAGTGGATACTATTGAGGATAGCTCGATTGACAAACTCTCTACAATTCGAAATTTAAAAGTACAGCAGGTCAATACATGGCTCGATGAAATCAATTCTGACATAAAGACATTATCGCATGATGCTGATATTGTAAACATAGCAAATGCAATAAATAATAACGAAAACATAAATCGGGGTGATGAAATAATTCAAAAAGCTGAAATCCACCTTAAAAGCTATTTAAGTAATTACTATTCATATGGAGAACTTTTTATTATAGATGCAAAATCGGGGTTAGTAATAGCATCTACCAACAAAAATACAGTAGGTCAAAATAAGTCGGATGATGATTACTTCACTGGGCCTATGCAAAAAAAGGATGTATTTATTAAGGATATATATTATTCAAATACAAGTTCCGATTATAGTATGTCATACTCTACTCCTATTTTCAGCAAAAATACTCACAATCAAAGTGTTGATGCCATACTGGTTGCTCGAATCGATCTAAAGAACTCTCTCTACAAGATATTATTGAACCGAACTGGTTTGGGTAAATCAGGTGAAATACTCATTGTCAATAGCAATGTAATTACAATTAACCAACTAAGATGGTATGATAATGCGCCCTTAAGCCTGCAAATTGACGCAGAACCTGCAATAAGAGCTGCATCAGGAGAAACAGGTATTGTAAAATCAAATGATTATAGGGGACAGGAAGTACTTGCTGCATTTACATTTATTCCTCTAACCAATTGGGGGGTTGTTGTTAAGCAGGATACAAGTGAATTAAGGATTCCAGTAAACCAGATGTTTATTAATTTCATTCTAATATTTATAGTAGCAGCCGTAATAATTTCTATTATGGCATTTACCATTGCCAACTCTATTGCAAAAACAATAGTAGGAATGAATAAAGTTGCCAGATCAATGCGTGGTGGAAATTTCAAAATTCGCAATAATGTCACCTCAAATGATGAATTAGGCTCATTAGCTTCGGAGTTTAATAATATGGCAGATTTAACAGAGTCAAGAATTATGGTGCAAGAAGGGATCTCAAGTATATCAAAGGCCATGATTGGGAAAACTTCAATGAAAGATTTTAGCACATCTCTTGTAAAAGAAATACAATCAATTTCCAATGCAAATATTTGTGTCTTTTATATTCTTAATGAAAATGAAGAAGTATTTGAACCACTTTTTTCAATTGGTGCTAATAAAGATAAACTTTCTAGTTTCAATTCAGTAAACCCAGAAGGAGATTTTGGGAATGCAATACAATCCCGAAAAATTTATTTTGTGAAAAATATTCAAGATAACTCAGAATTCAGATACAGGACTATCGTTGGAGATATAATTCCAAATGAGTTAATTACAATACCCCTCATTGTTGAAAACTCTGTTGTTGCAATGATATCAATTGTTAGTTTAAATAGATTTAATGTTGATTTTCATAATATTATAAATCAATCATGGGATATTATGAATACATCGTATTCAAACTTTATATCAAGCGAACGGACACGAGTTTTTGCTGACCATCTATCAAGAATAAACGATCAGCTTGAGGAAAAAACGTTGGAATTGGAAAAACAAACTACTGAAGTTAAGAAACAGGCAGATAAGTTACATGAAACCTCACGTGAACTTCAGTTGCAAAACCTAGAGCTTGAAAACCAAAGAAAA
>CALCGQ010000306.1 GCA_937901015.1 uncultured Bacteroidota bacterium
CAGATATTATTACCCATGGGTTGTTGTGACAAAATATTCCTGCATTTTCTTTATAACCAGGAGGGTAGCTTGTGATTTCACCAAGGTTCAGTCGATAACTTGTAAATGGTGGATTCACCAATACAATCCCATATGGTGTGGCTAACCTCTCAGAAACACTATCCATTGCCTTTTGCGCTCTGCCATCATCATGGCCAATTCCGGCCATTGTGCAGAAACCTTGAGATTCAATGAATATCTGTCCCTCATCGTTTTCTTTACTTCCGATTTTATCGCCAAAATTATCGTATGCTCTTAAAAACCAATTACCATCCCATCCATGATTGTCTATGGCATCTACCATATTAACAACGTGGTTTTTGGCTATACTAGCTTGTTCATTGTTTCCTGTTTTTTCACAAATTCTAACAAATTCATTTCCATACATCACAAACATACCTGCAATCATAACTGATTCGGCAACATTGTCACTTTTGTTTTCGGTAGTTTGAAATGATTCACCAGGGTTTTCTGAGAAACAATTTAAATTCAAACAGTCATTCCAATCGGCACGACCTATTAAAGGCAAACCATGTTGACCCAAATTCTCAACAACATGAAAAAATGACATTCTGATATGGTCAAACATTGTTGCTTCAGGATTATTATCATTATCAAATGGAACTTTCAAATCGAGCAGCGACCAATCGCCGGTTTCTTTTAAATAAGTAGAAACTGCCAGTATTAACCAAAGTGGGTCATCATTGAAGTTTCCACCAACTTCACTATTACCTTTTTTTGTTAGAGGTTGATATTGATGGTATGCGCTGCCATCTTTCATCTGTGTGGCAGCCAAATCGATAATTCTCTGTTTGGCAAGCTCCGGAACCATGTGTACCATGCCGATAATATCCTGATTCGAATCTCTGAATCCCATCCCTCGGCCAATTCCTGACTCGAAGTATGAAGCGCTTCGTGAAAAGAAGTAGGTAACCATACATTGATACTGATTCCAGATATTTACCATTCTATCCAGCTTAGAATCATCACTAACAATATGTAAATTACAAAGTAGGTTCTCCCAATATTTCTTAAGCTCAAAAAATGCATCATTTACCAGATTAACAGATTTGAACTGATCAATCAGCTTAAGTGCTTTGCTTTTGTTGATTACATTGGGTGAGATAAATTTGCTGTTCTGCTCATTCTCCACATATCCCAATACGTAAACAAATTCTTTGGTTTCTCCAGGTTCAAGGTTAACCTCGATATAATGTGATGCAATTGGAGCCCAGCCATTTGCAATAGAGTTTCCGCAGTTACCTGAGTTAACCATTTCAGGATTATCAAAACCATTATATAATCCGAAAAAAGTTTCACGATCAGTGTCGAATCCTGATATTGGCTGATTTACAGAGTAAAATGCATAGTGGTTTCTTCGCTCTCTATATTCTGTTTTATGATAAATGGTAGATCCCTCTATTTCAACTTCACCTATGTTAAAATTTCGTTGAAAGTTTGTCATGTCATCCAGGGCATCCCATAAAGCCCATTCAGCGAATGAATATATTTTTAATGACTTTGGTTTATCGCCTGAATTTGTTAATGTGAGTTTCTGTACTTCACCATCAAATCCAAGTGGCACGAAATGTAATACCTCAGCACTAATGCCATTTAATTTACCAGTAATCTTTGAGTATCCCAGTCCATGTCGACATTCATATTCATCCAACTCAGTTTTACAAGGCTTCCATCCTGGAGACCATACCTGATCTCCATCATTGATGTAAAAGTATTTGCCCCCATCATCAATGGGTACGTTATTGTACCTGTATCTAGTAATTCTTCTTAAGCGAGCATCCTTATAAAAACTATAACCACCAGCCGTATTGGAAATTATACTGAAAAAGTTCTCATTGCCAAGGTAATTTATCCAGGGATATGGGGTACGTGGGTTTGTTATCACGTACTCTTTATGATTGTCGTCGAAATATCCGAATTTCATAATGTAAAATTTAAAATTAATCGTTTGGTAGTTTGTCCCACCAATTTACTTTCAGTATAACAGAAGTCACAATGACCACAACTAATGCCATACTCATGTCCATCCATCTACCCAGAACTATAAATACAGGTGCTGCTACTATAGCTGTTTGCCAAATAATTCCCACAATGATATTGAATAGGTCGGTTTTGAAGTTTTTATTTACTTTAAAAGATGGATCTGCTGCTAGAACTCTTTCTTTTACAGGCTTCCACATACCCCAAGGTCTCACAGTTTTATAAAAGTTGTCAAGAACTGCTGACTCCGTTGCGGGGTATAAATATGTGCCCAGATAACAGCCAATTAATGATGATATCAGTAATAGAGGGAAGTAATAAAGTTCCAGAGTTTCTTGGAATATTAATGGGAATATAAGGGCAGGTATTAGTCCAGCTAACATTCCCCAGAAATAACCATGACCATTGAATCGCCACCAGTACCATTTAAGTACATTTGAAGCAACATAAGATCCCCAAAGTGCTGAAACAATCCATTGAAGTAAACTATTTACATTTTTAGCATAAAGCCCAAGGATTATACTAATAACCATAATTAATACTCCAACAATGTAATTGGTATTTTTTATCTGGTTATTGGTTGCATCTTTTTTAACTTTAAGGTAAATATCGTTAACTATGTAGGCCTGGGCAGCATTAAGGGTTCCTGCAAAAGTCGACATAAAAGCAGCCAATAATCCTGCCAGTAGAAATCCAGTTAGTCCAATGGGAACAAATTCACTGATTGCGGAAGGTAGAATCTGCTCAAAGTCAATGTTTCCGCCAACTACAAGATTTAATTTATCGTAATAAAGAACTGCCAGTACAACGAATCCGGTAATCATGAAATATCTAACAGGATTAAGAATTACGCTTACCATTCCACTCATTTTTGCACTTTCCTTGGGTGATTTGGCAGAAAGAATCTTTTGCATATCATAGTTTGGTGCAGGGCCAGCAGCGCTTGAAAGGAATCCTTTAAAAAGCATCATCATCATAAAGATTGAAAATAGAGAGAATCCATCATCTTTAATTTTTTGATTAACCTCAGGAATAATTGTGCTCCAATCAAGGTCGAGCTCCCATCCAAACCAAATTGAATACCAGTTCTCAGGTACTAATAATGCAGTTTCAGCCAGCGCATTCATTGCAATAATCCCAATTATCAGCGAAGATATTGTCATGATAATATATTGAAGCACATCGGTCCAAACAATACTCATCATCCCACCCAGAACAGCATAAAGAGTTGCAAATAGTGTGAATATTACACCATATACATGTGGAATGTATTCAGGTGATATAATATCTGGATTCATCCCAATGGCATTACATACCACATCCCAGGGAATGAAAATCATCATAAATTTTCCAAGGCCGATGAATCCGTAAGCTAAAAACCCTAAACAGCTTATCAGGGCATAAACAACAACAATGTTGTGTGAAAGGAAAGATCCTTTTCCATTACCAAATCTGGTTTGAATCCATTCTGCTCCTGTAGTTACATTTGATCTTCTAAGCCAAATCGATAGGAATACCATTAGGAATATTTGGTTGAAAACCGGCCATAACCATGGAATCCAGATGCTTTTTAGTCCATAAACAAATCCAAGGGTTACTAACCACATTGTGCCTGAAATGTCAAACATGCCTGATGCATTCGACAGTCCAAGCATATACCAAGGTAGCTTATTTCCCCCGAGTAAATATGACTTTTTGTTTTCTTGTGCTTTCTTTTTTAGAACAAATCCAATCACGATTGTTGCAATAAGATAAGTTCCGATAATTATAAAGTCTATTACATGTAATTTCATCCTTTGATTTTTCTATTTATTAATATTAGCTGGATGTGTAGAAAGTACAATTATAGTATTCTTTATATATTATATTGGGAATCCCAGTTTGTCTTTTTTAGTTCTTTCATATACATCTTTACTGAAAATAAATACTTGAGCAGGTTTATGTGCTACTCCAGTTTGTTTTTCGTCAAGAGGTATTATATATTTTAACTGTGTAATTTTTTTTCTAAAGTTTCTTCTGTCATATTTTCTTCCAAGTACTGCTTCGTATAGAATTTGAAGCTGTGAAAGAGTGAATTTTTCAGGAAGTAATTCAAAGCCAATTGGTTCTCGTGAGAGTTTTATACGAAGACAGCTGAGAGCTTTATCAATTATCTCGGCATGATCAAAACCTAATTCTGGAAGATTTTCAGCAGGAAACCACATTGTATCTTCATGCTTTTTATCCGGATGAATTTTTGCACTGTTGACCAATGAATAATATCCAACTGTAATTACTTGGTTTGTCACAGTTGGGTAAATGTTTTTTACCCAAAGCATATCTTTTGGATTTTTTATACGATCGGTATCTCCAAAAGTATGAAACTGCTCAAGGAAAATAGAGTCTAACCCGGTTTTTTCCTTAAGGACTCTATTTGCAGCATTGTCTAAATCTTCGTTTTCAAGTACATGATGCCCCTGAAGTGTGTAATCAGTAAATAATAATGCATCAGTCTCTGGATCACGTAACTCTCTCTTTGTAAGAAGTATATTAAGTTTTGTAAGGTCAAAACCAAAAACAACACAATCAACTGAAAGATTAGGAATTATTTTCATTGTTGTCAATAAATGTATTAATTACACAATGCAAATGTAGATAAATATTGCAATATGGAACAATTAATCCCTAAAAATTGTAATATTGATAATAGCTTGTATAGTGCTGTATCTAAATAGGTAAACAC
>CALCGQ010000307.1 GCA_937901015.1 uncultured Bacteroidota bacterium
ACATATAACTTTATTATCGGATTCTCGATGAATTTGAATATAGTTTCAAGGATATTGATAAATGACATTTATACGAAAACATATGTATTTTTCGTTTGTAAGTAAAGGTATTGTGAGTAAATTTGCAAAAAGAATGGGCTGATATGGAAGATCAAAATAAAATAACACAGAATCAAAATCGTGGTGGCTCCAATTTATGGATGTATGTTGTAATTGTTATTATGGCATTGGGTATAATTGGTGTTTCATTATGGTTATTATCTGTTAAAAGCACCATGAATGAGCTACTTGCGGAAAAAGAAGTTCAGAAAATTGAATTGGAGCAAGAACTGGAAGCATTGATTCTAGATCATGAGAAAATAAAACAAGCATACGGTGATGTTAGTGACTCCTTAGTAGTAATGGATAGTGTTATTCAAGCAAATGCTGTGGAGATTAAAAAAATGCTGAATTACAAATGGGAATATTATAAGATTAAGAAAAAAATGTCCCGTCTTCAGGTAGTTGCTCAGGGTTATGTTCGTCAAATGGATTCCATCGTTACAATAAACAAGGATTTAACTGAAGAAAATATTCAGATTAAAGAGGAGATGAAGATTGAGAAACGTAAAAACCGTCAATTGGAAGAGCAAGCAGAAGCACTTACAGATATCGTTGATGAAGCTTCAGTTCTCAGTGTTTATAATCTGAAAAGTACAGGTGCCCATAAAAAGGGCAGTGGAAAAGAAATGGATTCTGACAAGGTTAGGCGTGTTGATTTAATTAGGGTTTGCTTTACTTTAAGTGAAAATTCAATTATCGACCCTGGTAATAAAAAAATATATGTTAGAATAGCCAAGCCCGACAATGAGATACTTTCTAAAGGTCGTGGTACTGAATACACATTTGAGTATAATGGTGAGATGTTACAATATTCCATTATGGAAGAAGTAAACTATGAAAATAACGCCATTGACATGTGTCTCAGATGGAATAAGCGAGGCACTCAGGAACTTGAACCGGGTGTATATCATGTTGATATTTTTGAAGGTAACACTACTATCGGATCAACCGTATTTACATTACGATAAAAAAGATTGTTAATTATCCGATTTCTTGGCTATCACTCCTATTTCAATAATTCCTGGTAATTGGGTTCTATTCATTTTACTTTCAACACGGATTTTACAAATTCCACTTTGATTAAAAAGTACATTTTTTCGTATTGGAAGATCAATATCCCAAAGTTCACCCATTCCATCACCCTTCCATTTTAGGTCAGTTCCAATTAGTCTATAATGATAGTCGCGTGATCTCATTTCACCATCAGGAGTAAATAAGGTAATATTTACATCAATAAAATTAAATGGAAAATCCGTGTGATGTCGAAGTGCAAAATAAAGGTCCAATGGTTCTCCTTTTTTAACGGGAACTTCAAAATTTTGAATGTCAAATCTACCCCATATTACATTATCAAATTTTCTATACTCCTTAAAAACAGTTGAATTAGTACAGCCGGCTAACAAAAAACTTATGAGCGAAATGATAACTATCTTCTTCATAATTTGATCATTTTTGATTGCAAAGATAGTTGAGTTTAGAAGATAAAGAGTTTATTTTTGCAATATGAGTAAAAAGTCGAAGAAGAAGTATTATGTTGTTTGGAGGGGTCTTACTCCCGGGATTTATAACACATGGGATGATTGTAAGAAGCAAGTTACTGGATATGACGGAGCACAATACAAATCATTTACCGATCCTGATGAGGCTCAAAGGGCTTTTGAGAAATCATATTGGGAAGTAACTCAACTGAAAGGTAAGAAGAACCTTCAGGAATTAACAACTGCCGACAAACCCAATCTAAATACTATTTCAGTAGATGCAGCCTGCTCTGGTAATCCCGGAACTTTAGAATTTAGAGGTGTTTTTACTGATACTGAAACGGAGTTATTCCGCCGTGGCCCATATGAAATGGGAACTGTGAATATTGGGGAATTCTTAGCAATAATACTTGCATTAGCATGGCTTAAGAAGAATAAACTAAGCTATCCCATATATTCTGATTCTAAAACTGCAATGGCCTGGGTAAGGAATAAAAGGGTAAATACAAAACTTGAGAGAACCCCTAAAAACACAGAAATTTTCCAAGCTCTTGATAATGGAGTTGCATGGCTAAAAGCTAATCCTGTAAAGGTTGAAATTCTAAAATGGAGAACCGATATCTGGGGTGAAATTCCTGCAGATTACGGTCGGAAATAACAGTATCTATATTGGAAATATATTGTTCCTAGACAAGTAATCAATTGATTTTTCTAAATTTACATTGCCATCTTTCGCAACTAATGTAATAGATGGTGTTTTTGGAATTTGATATTCCATATCAATTCCAGGAAGATGTCCGATAATGCCTTCATCAGCTTTCTTATAAATACCATAATTATCATTTTGCCTGCAAAATTCAATATCAGCATCCATATAAAACAGATGGAAATTTTCGGCACCAATAATTTCCTCAACTTGTCCTCTAATGGAATTATCAGGAGAAACAAATGAACATATAACCAGTATTCCCTGATCGTTCATCAGCTTACATAAGTGTGCTACTCTACGTATATGTTCAGCACGGTCGGTTGGCGAATAATCAAGTTCTTTGGATAATCCTGATCTTACAGATTTACCATCCAATAACATAACTTTTGAACCCATATCAAAAAGGCTGCGCTGTAGATTATATGCAAGGTCATTTTTACCTGATCCGTGCAGTCCTGTAATCCATATTGTTGATCCTTTTTGCTGATAAACAGATTCATATTCTGTCTTGGAAATCAATCCAACACCGGCAGTAATCTTTTCATTATCTAAATCAACAATCCTACTTGGTAATTCATCACTACTCATCTTATCGATGATCATACCAACAGCCACGGTATTATGAGTTACAGGATCAATAAAAATAAACGATCCTGTTTGACGGTTCTTTTTGTAAGCGTCAAAAAACAAAGGCTTAACTGTTGTTATTACAACTCTTCCTATTTCGTTTAGCTCAAATGTAGTTGCTTCCTTTTTTTCAAGAGTATTTACATCCACCAGATGTTGAATTTTATCAATTCTGGCTTTTGTGGTTTGTGTGGTATGTTTAATGAAAAACTGAGTTGAACTATTCATTGGTTCCTCATCCATCCAAACAAGCATTGCCTCAAAATGGCGTTCAGCTTTTGGAAGATTATTTGGGTGAACTAGCATATCACCTCTAGAAACATCAATCTCATCCTCAAGTGTTATGGTAACAGATTGTGGAGGAAAAGCATAATCAAGATTACCATCATAGGTTACGATTTCCTTAACCTTGGATTTTTTCCTGGAAGGAAGAACCATAACTTCATCTCCCTTGGATATAATACCAGAGGCAATTTCAGAAGCAAATCCCCTATAATCTAAACTTGGTCTTACAACATACTGAACGGGATAACGTAAGTCAACAAAATTTCTATCGCTCACAATATGAACCGATTCAAGATGTTCAAGTATACTCTTACCATGATACCATGGCATCCTATCTGATAAATCAACAATATTATCGCCTTTTAAAGCCGAAATTGGGAAAAACCTAACATCAGGAATAGACAATGGAGTCACAAAATCTTGATAATCCTTTACAATATTATCATATACTTCCTGACTAAAATCCATCAAATCCATTTTATTAACGGCAAGGATGATGTGTTTAATTCCAAGTAATGAAACCAAGAAAGTATGTCTGCGAGTTTGGGTTATTACACCTTTACGTGCATCTATGAGAATTATTGCAAGATTAGCAGTAGAAGCTCCGGTAACCATGTTTCTGGTATACTGCTCATGACCAGGAGTATCAGCAATGATAAACTTACGTTTTGATGTTGAGAAATACCTATATGCAACATCAATTGTTATACCCTGTTCGCGCTCAGCCTTTAAGCCATCCAAAAGCAGCGCATAATCAATATCTTCACCAGCATGTCCTTCACGCTTGCTATCACGCTTCAATGCATCAAGTTGGTCCTCATACAGTTTCTTACTATCAAAGAGTAATCTGCCAATTAATGTTGATTTTCCATCATCAACAGATCCTGCAGTAAGTAATCTTAATAAGTCCTTTTTTTGATCCTGATCCAGAAATTCTTGTATATCCATGATTTATTCTTTTTCTAGCTGCTTACTCTTGTAATCCTAGTTTGTATGTTTGACTCTTAAAAATAGCCTTCTCGTTTTTTTTGTTCCATCGATGCTTCCTGATCGAAGTCAATGACACGTGTTGTTCGTTCACTTACGGTCACAGTCATCATCTCTTCAACGATCTTCTCGATGGTATCAGCTTCCGACTCAATGGCACCAGTTAATGGATAACAACCAAGTGTTCTAAACCTTACCATTCTCATTTCTGCTTTATCACGAAGTTCTTTGGGCATGCGATCATCATCAACAAGAATAAGGCTTCCATCTACCTCAACAATTGGTCTTTTTTTTGCGTAATAGAGTGGAACAATTGGTATTTTCTCCAGTCTAATATATTGCCAAATATCAAGTTCAGTCCAGTTGGAAATAGGAAATACTCTGATGGATTCACCTTTGTGAACTTTAGCGTTAAACAAGTTCCATAGTTCCGGACGTTGATTTTTAGGATCCCATTGATGGAATTTATCTCTGAAGGAATAGATACGCTCCTTAGCTCTTGACTTTTCTTCATCACGTCGTGCACCACCAAAAGCTGCATCAAACTTATGTTTTTCAAGTCCGGCAAGCAACG
>CALCGQ010000308.1 GCA_937901015.1 uncultured Bacteroidota bacterium
GTTGCCTTTTCTGAAATACCTGGCAAGTTATTGGATGAGGATAACTTAATGGGTTTCGGGTATATTAGTATTCTTTCCATTGCTGGTACCGGTCTTGCTTTATTAGCATTTAATAAGCTCATAAAAATAAGCACACCAATATTTGCTTCATCAGTTACCTATTTAATACCGGTTGTAGCAATAATATGGGGTATTATTGATGGTGAAATATTTAAGCCATTATATATATTATGGTTCGTTCTTATATTAATTGGTGTTCTTATGGTAAATACAAAATCACGTAAACCTCATAAAACATAGTAACCACAAATATTTTGGAGAAAAAAATAAATTTAGCAACAAATATTTGTTAATTAGTTTTTTTTTGTATTTTTGCGCCTCCAAATTTCTAAGGAAATTAAACTAAAGATTATTAATCATGTATGTAGTTGTTGATATTGCTGGACAGCAGTTTAAAGTTGAACAAGGACAAGAAGTTTTTGTAAACAGGCTTGAAGGTGAAGAAGGTGAGAAAGTTAAGTTTGAAAAAGTACTTTTAGTAGATGATAATGGTGCTGTTAAAGTTGGTACTCCATTAGTGGAAGGTGCTGCTATTGACGCACAGATAGTTTCACACCTGAGAGGCGACAAAGTAGTTGTTTTCAAGAAGAAGAGAAGAAAAGGCTACCAAAAATCTAACGGTTTCCGTCAAGATTTAAGCAAAGTATTAATAGAAAAAATTACTGTTTAACCTGTCTGCTAAAGCAGGCTCTAAATATTAAGATATGGCACATAAAAAAGGAATGGGTAGCTCCCATAACGGACGCGAATCAGAAAGTAAAAGACTAGGTGTTAAGATCTATGGCGGACAAGGTGCAATTGCCGGTAATATTCTTATTCGTCAAAGAGGAACTGTTCACAATGCAGGTTTAAACGTTGGAATGGGAAAAGATCACACACTATATGCACTTGTTGATGGCATCGTGGAATTCAGAAAAAAAAGAAACAATAAATCATACGTAAGTGTGGTACCAGTGACAGAAGAGAGTAACTAGGCCTCTATCGGTTAAGATTACTTAAAGATTATATTGAAAACCCGGCTTATTTTTATAGGCCGGGTTTTTTTCTATGTAACTTTGCAAAAAATAATTTAATATGCTCCAACTTAATTATATCAGGGAAAATAAAGAATTGGTAATCGAGAGACTTGCCATAAAAAACTTCGATGCTTCAATTATTGTTGATGAAATCATTGAGCTTGACAATCTGAGAAAGTCCACCCAAACGGTCCTAGACAATACACTTAGTGAAGGAAACAAACTTGCAAAAGAGATTGGTAAACTATACAGTACTGGACAAAGGGAAAAAGCTGACGAAATAAAAGTTCAAACCGGAGAATTAAAAAAGAAAGCCAAAGAACTTGAGCAGAAACTAAACGATGTTGTTGCCAACCTTAATGAAAAACTGGTTGAACTTCCAAATATCCCTCACCCAAGTGTACCAAAGGGAAATACCGATGCCGATAATGAATTGATACACGAAGAAGGATCAATGCCTCAACTTCATGAAAATGCAATACCACATTGGGAACTGGCATCAAAATATAGTATTATTGATTTTGATTTGGGAAGCAAGGTTACAGGTGCAGGATTTCCATTTTATAGAGGTAAAGGTGCAAGATTACAACGTGCATTAATTAACTTTTTTCTTGATGAAGCACTGGAACAGGATTACCTTGAATACCAACCTCCATTATTAATAAATGCTGATTCAGGATATGGCACTGGTCAACTTCCTGACAAAGAAGGCCAGATGTACTATGCAGGTGAAGATGATCTATATCTAATACCAACTGCCGAAGTGCCAATTACCAATATCTACAGAAATGTAATTCTGAAGGAAAAAGATTTCCCAATTAAGAATGTGGCATATTCAAGCTGCTTCAGACGTGAGGCTGGTTCATATGGAAAGGATGTAAGGGGGCTTAACAGACTGCATCAATTTGACAAGGTTGAGATTGTCCAGATACAACATCCTAAGAAATCATACGAGACACTCGAGATAATGAAAGACCAAATATCTGACCTTCTAAGAAAACTGGAACTTCCATTCAGAATTGTTAGGTTATGTGGTGGTGATTTGAGTTTCACATCAGCACTTACTTATGATTTTGAAGTTTATTCTGCTGCGCAAAAGATGTGGCTTGAAGTAAGTTCTGTATCAAACTTTGAGAACTTCCAGGCAAACCGAATGAAGTTAAGGTACAAAGATGAAGGTGGCAAATCACAACTTGCTCATACTTTAAATGGTAGCGCATTGGCACTTCCTCGTATTGTGGCAGCACTACTCGAAAATAATCAAACCGAAGAAGGCATCTCAATACCAGCAGCATTAAGAGAATACACAAAATTTGATATGATCAATTAATTATGAGATATCTGTTAAGCATCTTAATATTAACTTTTGTTTTTGCTTGTAACTCCAATAAAAACGGTGAAATAGTTGCACAAATTGATAGTCTGAATACAATATTTGATGAAGCTATTGATGGATACAATAAAGTTGATAGTACTACTGTTTCTCATATAAGGAAAAAGGTGAAGTCTAATTGTTTGATGATTAAAGATCAAAACGATCCCATTGTCACAGCTACTTTTATTCCCTATAGTCATATCGATAAAACAATGAAGCAGATATTAAAAATGGATGCCAGAATAAAAAAAGAATCTAGGCTAGCAAAATCTCAGCTTGAGAATCTTCATTTTGATGCTGAAGAAGGACTCATAGACCCTAAACTTCTGGAAACATATTTTGCTGAAGAAAAAGAGATCGTAATGACATTGATAGATAGAATGGATTACAATACTCAACAAATTATAGTTGAATTTAACAGGTTTGACTCTCTCAATCCAATCATTGAGAATTACTTAGCTGACCAAAATTGAGATCTCTATTCAAATATTTGATAATACTATCTATCCTTAATTGGGTACTGATGGTTGATACTTCATTTGCTCAAGACAACCAGAGGATTAATCCTGTATTGACACAACAAAAGAAAAATCAACCAAACGCTAAGGAACAGCTTGCCATAAAATACTATCGTGAAAAAGAATATGCAAGGTCTGCTGAACTCTTTCAACAACTATATGGTGAAAAGCCAAATAACTATTATTATAATTACTACTTTAATTGTTTAATAGCAATTACCGAATACAAAAGGGCAGAAAAACTTGTAAAACAGCATCGTAAAAGAAATCCTAATAACTACAGATATCTTATCGATGAAGCATATGTTATAGGTTTAGCTGGTAACAAGAAAAAGTCTGAGAAAATTCTGAATAAACTATTGGACAATGTTCCAACCCAACGAAATCAAATACTCCAGATCACAAATAGCCTGCAGGCAAAGGGTTATCCGGAGCTAGCTATCAAAGTTTATGAAAAGGCAAGAGCTCAAACCGGCAACCAAAGCTCCTATGGGTTTGAAATTGGCGATGCTTATCTATACAGCGGTAATTACGGTGGCATGTTTGATAGTTATCTGGATCATCTGGAAATTGTACCAACTGATGCTCAGCGCGTAAAGAGCAAATTACAATATGTGATGAGGATGGATGTTAATAGCAATCTTTCAGACATGTTGAAGAGCAAGCTGCTACAACGTTCACAGAGAAATCCAGAAAATTACCCGCTAGCCGATATGCTCATGTGGTTCTCATTGCAAACCAAAGACTTTGATATGGCATTCCGTCAAGCAAGGTCCATTGATTTAAGGTTTAAAAACGGTGATCAGAATATGCTGGAACTTGCCAGTATTGCTTACTCTAACTTTGATTATAAGATAAGTGCTAAGGCCTTTGGTTATGTGAAAGACAAAGCTGATGATAGCCCATATTATGTGGCCAGTTATGTGGGTTATTATCTGTCAGAAGTTAAAACCATCGAAGAGAACCTTAACGCAAGCACATCCGAATATGAAGCACTAGAAACTGCTGGTATTGAGGCAATAGACCTGCTTGGCATTAACAATATAACCTCTGATATAATATTAAATCTTGCAAACATTACCGCATTCAGATTATCAAAAAGAGAAGACGCGATCTTAATGCTGGAAAAAGCGCTTGCTAACCCTGCCATAAACAATAAGAAAGAGGCAGAACTCAAGATAAAACTTGCCGATATATTAGTTGCTGAAGATGAGATTTGGGATGCTACATTACTATACTCACAGGTTGAATCGGATATGAAGAATGAACCCATTGGTCATGAAGCAAAGCTTAAAAATGCTAAAGTTTTCTATTATGCCGGTGAATTTGATTGGGCTGCAACAAGGCTCGATATTTTAAAGTCAGCTACTTCAAAACTGATCTCCAATGATGCCATTGAACTTTCATTGTTTATTAGTGATATGCGAGAAGAAGATACACTGGGCTTTGTACTACGTAGGTTTGCTGGTGCTGATTTATATTCTTACCAAGGTAAATATGATTCGGCTTTGATATTACTTGACAAAATAGAAATGTCATCTCATGGATATTCAAGTGCCGAACATGCCTTATACCGGAAGGGTCAAATATATACTAACCTAAACGAGATTTCCAAAGCCGATTCTGCTTACAACAAGCTAATTACCAACTATCCAATGAGTGTAAAAGCTGACAATGCTATTTACGAACGAGCAGAATTATTAAGGGGTCAGAACAAAATCAAAGAAGCAATGGATCTCTATCTATTACTTATGACTGACTATCCTGAAAGTATTTATGCTGGCAAAGCAAGAAAAAAATATCGGCTACTGGAAAAAGAGGCTACTCCTGAGGAAGGAGATTTTTGATTTGAAATAATGATACAGCACGAGAAAAAATCGCGCGCTAGAGAGGAAAATTCGCGCACAGCGAGTAATCAATTATTGTCTAGAGATTCTTAGCTTCGCTCAGAATGACAGTATTATTACCAATTTTAGCATTACTGCATTTCATAATTGTATCATTCAATCATTGCATCATTCTCTCATTCAATCATTGATAAATTACTCATCTGACAATAAGTTATTGGAAAAGAGGATTTTTGATATACGAGATATGATATTTGATTTTTGATCTGTGGGAATATTAAATCAACTATCAGATATATTAATCGTTTAAAATAATAACTAGCACGCGAAAAATTCACGCACTAACGGATGACAATATTATATTAACAATTTTAGCATTACTGCATTTCATCATTGTCTCATTCAATCATTAAATCATTGCAACATTGTCTAATTCATCTATCTTTACCCTTTTATATTAAGCCATGGTACGACCAAAAAAACATCTGGGGCAACATTTTCTAACTGACTTAAATATCGCACAGAAAATTGTCGATTGTCTGGATTCTGAAATAGAACAAGTTTGTGAAATTGGTCCTGGAACAGGTGTACTTACGACTCCGCTTTTAAAAAAAGAACCACCAATAGGCAATCTAAAATTAATAGAGGTTGACACTGAATCCATTCAATATCTTGAAGAAAACTTTGATGATAAGAGGTTATCAATAATTGCAGCCGATTTTCTAAAAATGAGAATTGATGATATATATACATCTCCATTTTCAATAATTGGAAATTTCCCGTACAATATTAGCAGTCAGATATTCTTTAAAGTAATTGAAAATAGAAATCAGATACCACTGGTTGTTGGAATGATACAAAAGGAAGTTGCTGAACGGATTGCAGCACCACATGGGAACAAAACTTACGGAATATTGAGTGTCCTTCTACAAAGTTGGTATGATATTGAGTACTGCTTCACCGTACATGAAAATGTATTTAACCCACCTCCAAGAGTAAAGTCTGCTGTAATTCGATTTAGAAGAAACTCAACTGAAGCACTTGGTTGCAATGAGAAATTATTTTTTAGTGTTGTAAAAATTGGATTTAATCAACGACGTAAAACATTACGTAATGCATTAAAACCACTGCTTCCCAACATAAACCAATCTGATCATATATTTTTTACGAAACGTGCTGAACAACTATCTCCTGCTGAGTTTGTAGAATTAACGAATGTTGTTGAGTCTTTTATGTAAAATGACTATAGTTCAGTCATTTATACAATCTTTGAAGTAAATCTGGATACTGATTCCGAATACTATTACTTCTAAACCTAATTAATAATAAGTGGAGTAGTGCGTCCTAATTAATTCTTAACAATCATTTATCTTATGTTTTTCACTATTTTCACATCCTAAAGTTTTTCGAATGCGTAATTTTTTATCCCTACTACTTCTTTTCTTAGCCATCTTTTTTTCTGTTTCATCACAAGCAAAAAATGATGAATTATTTAACAAAGAAAACATAGAACTTGAATTACCCGAGATCATTGTAAAAAATGTAGAGCAGGATATTGTACTTAAAATACTCGATAAGGATGTAGTCAAAAAACTAATCGATAAAGAAGTTAAAGTAGTTGTTTCAGGTGAGATATTTAGTGCTAAAATCAGAAACGGTTCACTTACCATACCTTATATTTTTGATGAAAATGAAACACTAACCATAAGTGTAGGCAACTTTAGTGAGTCAGTTCCTATCACACCAATTCCTCTTTGGTTATCAATTATACCTCCGTTGGTTGCAATTCTAATTGCACTTACCATCCGTGAAGTTTATTCGGCTTTGTTTGTTGGAGTTTGGGTTGGTGCTGGCATCATATATTACTACAAAGGATCGATGTTTATAGTGGCAATCTTTCAGGGATTTTTGGCCATTCTTGACACATACATCATTGAATCACTAAATAACAGTGGACATCTGGCAATAATTCTTTTTTCAATGATAATTGCTGGTACGGTTAGTTTGATATCAAAAAATGGTGGAATGAAGGGTGTGGTAAACCGAATATCCAGATTTGCCACAAGTCCAAGATCCGGATCATTAGTTACATGGGCTATGGGTATCGTTATATTTTTCGATGATTATGCAAACACATTGGTTGTAGGAAATACAATGCGACCCCTTGCTGATAAGCTAAAAATATCCCGAGAGAAACTATCATACATTATCGATTCCACAGCAGCTCCAGTTGCATCAGTTGCATTTGTAACCACCTGGATTGGAGCAGAGCTAAGCTATATTCAAGATGGGATAAATTCACTGAATCTAAATGAATCAGCATATGGAGTGTTTTTCAACTCTTTGCTTTACTCATACTATCCATTTTTCACTTTAGCATTTGTTGTAATTCTTATTTGGAAAAAAGTAGATTACGGTCCTATGCTAAAAGCTGAAAGAAAAGCCCGGTCTCAGATTAGCACTGATAAATTGTCAATCGATGAAAATGTTTCTAAGGATCTTATGGATGAAGTTACTGCCAAGGAAGGTGTGGCAGCAAGAAGTTTTAATGCAATTATTCCGGTATTGGTAATTATCGTTGGGACTCTAACCGCATTGCTTTACTCTGGTTGGAATCAAGAGGTCTGGAACAACAACTCAATTGGCTTTTTTGAAAAGCTATCGGATACTGTTGGAAACGCAGATTCTTACACTGCGTTATTATGGGCATCATTGGGAAGTTTATTCGTTGCCATAATACTAACACTATCACAACGCCTATTGAGTTTAATGGAGGTAATAGAAAGTGTAATTCAGGGATTCAAATCCATGCTTCCTGCCATTATGATTCTTACTTTAGCTTGGTCCGTAGCATTAATAACTGAGCATATGCACACTGCTGATTTTATATCAGGGCTGTTGATTGAGGCATCCCTTTCACCGTATTTGGTTCCCGTTATAACATTTATAATAGCTGCATTGGTATCATTCTCAACAGGAAGCTCATGGGGAACAATGGCTATTTTGTACCCATTAATCTTACCCTCGGGATGGCTAGTTGCTCAAAATGCAGGGCTGGACTATGAAACATCTATGTCAATATTCCATAATATTGCAGCTGCTGTACTTACTGGATCTGTTCTCGGCGATCACTGTTCTCCAATCTCTGACACTACAATACTAAGTTCCCTCGCAAGCTCATGCCCTCATATTGAGCATGTTCGTACTCAATTACCATATGCTCTAACAACTGGTGCTGTAGCTATTTTTATTGGCACCATACCTGCTTCATTTGGAATCTCTCCATGGATATTGTTTCCACTTGGAATAATATCTTTGTATGCCATTATACATGTATTTGGTAAAAAAACTGATGTGGAGGTGGCAACTGGAAGTTAACTGTAATAATTATCAAATTTATTAGATAGGGAATTCACGCTTCAAGCAACCATTACAATAGAATAAACGTCAATATTAAAAGGAACAATAAACTATTAGCTAGACCAGCTGGTTATATATATGCATTGATGAACATCAAAAGTTTAATATTATTAATAACTACTCTGATTCTCAGTTTTAGTGCATTCTCTCAAGAATGTGAAACACCTTTTGATATTAGTTCATGGTCTATGAAAGGCGCTCCAAATGGAGTATGGGAAGAATTAACCACTAATCATGTTATAGGATCAATTGATGCAACAGCCTCTTCATTTTTTGTGAGTAATCAAAATTTAATAAATGTCAGGATTAAAGGAACCATTTCAGTTGAGACCAGCAATGATCTTGATTTTATTGGGATAGTTTTTGGATATCATAAACCTACAACATTGGCGTTTGATAATGATTATAATTTCTATCTATTCGACTGGAAGGGAGAGAATGAGAACGGTGCTTATGAAGGATTTAGACTATCACATTACAATGGATTTATTACACTTGAAGGCCAAAAAAGCTATCTGTATGGGACCACTTATAATTCTCCCTTAAGAAGTAACTTGGGAGATAAGTATGGCGATACACTAGGATGGGTAGCTTTTACTGATTATCAGATAGAGTTATACTATACAACAAACTTAATTACCGTTAAAATTAACGATAAACTAATTCTAGAAAAATCAGGGTCGTATGATCCCGGAAAGTTTGGATATTATTGTATGTCGCAAAGGAAAGTTCACTTCAAAGATTTTACATATCAGAGCTTTGTTGAATTTAGTCCAGTTCCTAAATCAGCCTGTACTGGAGAAGAAATAAGTGTTTCCCTTTATGACCCTTCTGGCTCAGGCCTACCAGGATTTGTTCAAGAAGTAAAATGGGATTTTGGTGATGGTTACACAAGTCAGGAAATACTACCGAAACATGCTTATGAAGATGCCGGTAGTTATGACATAGAATTGGTTGTGTTGAAAGATGGGGGGTGTAGTGATACAATTATAAAAAGTGTAGACATACATGCCGATCCCATTGTTGACCTTGGTGATGATATTGATATGGAAGCATGTTCATCTGTAATTCTAGAAGCAGCTAATCCCGGGGCAAATTATTTATGGTCAACAGGACATACAACTGAAAATATTGAATTAATAAATATTCCGACCGATACCATGGTTTGGGTTGAAGTTGAAAAATATGGATGTACAGGGAGCGATACAGTTTTAATAAGAGTTGAGGAAATTCAATATCAGCTATTCTTTCCAAATGCATTTACACCCAATAGTGATGGAAATAATGATGTGTTTTCACCTGTTGGAAATACAACAACGGTAGCATCATACCATATGACTATTTTTAACAGATGGGGACAGAAAGTGTTTGAATCCAATGATCCTGATACTGGTTGGGATGGCACATATAATGGAAGCCTTTCAAGCATAGGAACATATGTTTATAAGGTATCTTACAAAATGGAGAACTGTATTGGGAATCAAGATTATTCTAACCTAACAACAGTTACTCTCATTAACTAGTTTAGAAGTTCAAAAAACACATCCTTCGCTAACTTGCCTCATTGGGATTTGTAATTCCGAATCCAATAAATAGCCTAACTAAACAATATTCTAATAAGCCACATGCTCCGACCTTCTGATTATTTCTTCCTGCAGCTCTTCGCCCAGATCATTAAAATAGTCACTATAACCTGCAACTCTTACTATTAAGTCCTTATGTTCTTCAGGATGTTTTTGAGCTTCTCGAAGCTGATCAGCCGTTACCACATTAAACTGTATATGATGACCATCCATACGAAAATATGATCGAATCAAAGAAACCATGGAATCAAGTCCTTTTTCATCCTCAAGTAGTGATGGTGTAAACTTTTGATTAAGTAGAGTACCGCCAGTTTTTATGTGATCGATTTTTGCAGCAGATTTAATAACCGCAGATGGGCCCTTTCGATCAGCACCCTGAAATGGACTAATTCCTTCCGACAATGGTTTTTTTGCCAGCCTACCATCAGCAGTAGCTCCAGTTACACTGCCAAAGTAAACATGAGAAGTGGTGGGTAACATATTTATTCGGAAATGGCCTCCCTTTGTATTTGGCCTACCATCAACCGCATCTAGAAATAGATTAAAGATGATTATGGCTTGTTCATCGGCATAGTCATCATCATTTCCATATTTGGGAGTGCTGTTAATTAGATCATTACGCAACTCCAGTTGATTCTCAAAGTTTTGATCAAGGGCTAGCTGAAGATCATCGATTGATACTTTCCTATTGTCGAAAACATTATATTTTATGGATGTTAAAATATCTGTTAAACTACCTAATCCAACACCTTGAATATAGCTTGTATTATATCTTGCACCACCATTATTATAATCCACACCATCTGATATACAATCATCAATTATCAGTGAAAGAAAAGGAACGGGAAGGTTATCTGCAAAAATTCTATCAATAATATTAGTGCCTACTACTTTAAGATCAACAAAATATTTAACCTGCTTTTGAAAAGCAGATATCACCTCTTCGAACGTACTAAAAGTATTTAAAACACCCGTTTCTAAACCAACTTTCTTTCCTGTTACAGGATTAATTCCATTGTGCATTGTGATCTCAAATATCTTAACCAGATTAAAATATCCTGTGAGAATATAACTCTCCGCACCAAACGCTCCGGTCTCAACACAACCACTGGCTCCTCCATTACGAGCATCTTCAATGCTTTTCCCTTGACGAACCAGCTGCTGAATTATTGTATCAGTATTAAAGATTGAAGGCTGTCCAAATCCAGTTTTTACAATGCGAGCAGTTCTCTTAACAAATCTATCAGGATTCTTTTTACTAACCTGCACCATGGAACTTGGCTGAAGTAATCTCATATCCTCAATTACATCCAAAATTACATAGGTTAATTCATTAACTGCATCACTCCCATCTTCTTTAACTCCACCTAGGTTTATCAAAGCAAAATCGGTGTATGTAGAGCTCTCCTTGGCTGTAACGCCAATTTTGGGTGGGGCAGGATGATTATTAAACTTAACCCAAAATGAACCCAACAATTCCTTGGCTTTATCGTCAGTTAGAGTACCATCTTCCAATTCTTTTTTATAGAAAGGATATAGATGTTGATCTAGCCTTCCCGGGTTAAAACTATCCCAAGGATTTACTTCTGTAATAACTCCAATATGAATAAACCAATAATGCTGAAGCGCTTCATGGAAAGTTTGAGGAGCACGAGCGGGAACTTTTCGACATATAGCTGCCATTTCCATCAACTCGATTTTCCTGTTTTCATCTTCTTCAGCACCTGCGAGGTTTTCAAGTTCATTGGCATGACGTGCTGCAAAGTTTATAATAGCATCTGCACTTATATCCATTGCCTTCAGCTCTTCACGCTTTTCATAGGCGACAGTATCATTGAAAAAGTCCAGTTTGTGTATGCTTTCCTGTATTTCCTTTTTAAGGTCTAGCATCCCAAACTTAAACATCTTCTTTCCCAATACTGTATGCCCTGGAGCACGTTGTTCTTGGAACTCTGTGAAAACACCTGCTTCATATGCGTTAATCCATTCCTTATCAAGATTGGCAAAAACCTTTTCGCGATTTGTTTTACCTGTCCAATAAGGGATAATGGTATTCCTGTATATTTCTTTGGTTTTCTCATCTACCTTGAACCATACTTTGGCGCGTGAATCAAGAATATCTAAATCTTCAAGAGAATGCAAGTTGATTTCAGGATATGTAGGAACAGCTTTTGGTGCCGGACCTCTTTCACCAACAATTAATTCCTCATCATTGATACAGATGATTTTATTATTAAGAATATGCTGAAATGCCATAGCTCTTCTAACTGGAACACTTACCATTTCACATTGATCACTTTTGTAGAATTCAGTAACTAACAATGCTCTTTCTGCAGAAATTCTTGGCTCTGCATTTTGACTTTTTTCTCTTAATCTTTTTATTCTGTCGTTCATGGTGACTAATTATTTAAGTTAAATCGAGTTCAGTAAAAGCCTAACCTCCAATACTTGCAGCAAATCTTGCATCACTAAACATTTTTAAAATACTCTCAATATGCTCCTGTTCCGGTTCTTTATAATCTGACATATTGTAATCAATTCCAAATTTTTCATACTTCTGACTACCAATTTTATGATATGGTAATAATTGTATGGGATATTTGTTTTTAAGTCCGGATAATAATTCCATTAAGCGTAGAATTTCACTTTCATCATCATTAATACCCGGTATTAATGGGAACCGAATCCAGATATCTTTACCCATTTCATCAAGCATAATCAAATTGTTAATAATCTGCTTATTGCTAACACCAGCATACTTAATATGCTGTTTATCATCCACATGTTTTATGTCATACAGAAATAAATTTGTGAATTCTGCAATATTTCTGAGCTTTTCACCACTCACATTGCCTGTTGTATCAACGCAAGTATGAATTTCCCTTTTCCGGCATTGTTTTAATAATTCCAATACAAATTCATATTGTAATAATGGCTCTCCTCCTGATAAGGTGATCCCTCCTCCAGACTCTTCAAAAAACACAATGTCTTTTTCAATTTCTTTGAGAACATCAATTACGGAATATTTCTTCCCAATAGTTTCAGTAACACATACCTTTTGTTCTCCAACAACTTCTTCCTTTATAAGATCAATAATCTCGGATGATCTACTTTCAGGATTATGGCACCACCAACATGACAAAGGACATCCTTTGAAAAAGATTGTTTGGCGAATTCCAGGTCCATCATGGATCGCATAATGCTTTATGTCGAAAATTGTTCCTTGCATGAATTGTGCAATTTTATGATGTGATGATATGAAAATTTGAAAATGGACTACTCTGTATTATGGGAATAATATCAGAATATCCAACACTCAAACAGGCAGCTGTTGAGGTTATGAGAAATTTGATTATGTATGAAATCGAATATCATAGTATCAAATAATGAAGTGCAAATTTAAGATAATATTGACAGTATGTCAAGTACAAAAATCTAAGATGGATTTTCTAGCCAATCTTTAAAAACTCTTACTTTCTCCCTGCTTACAATCATATCTTCATTACTCTTATTCTTCATATTAACGATTAACCTGGAATTTGAGTAAGCATATATGTCTTTGATATACTTAACATTAACAATATGTTTTCTGCTAATTCTAAAAAATTGTTTTGGATCTAACAATGGCATTATCAAATCGAGAGGGTTATCAAGAAGAAAATCCCGGTCAATATTTGTTCTGGCATAAGTACCCTTATTGTAGCTGTAAAAAAATGATATTTCATCGGCACGAAGTATTTCCAACTTATTACCTATTCTCACGGTAAATCGTTCCTTATACTTCCCTGCTAGTAACTGTTTCATTTCATCAAGCACCGAGGATGTTATTATGCTTTCGGGCTTATTCCAAATATTTTCAAACTTTGAAACAGCATTTCTAAGTTCATCTTCAGAAATAGGCTTGAGTAAATAATCGATACTGTTTAATTTAAATGCCCTTATTGCATAATCGTTATATGCAGTGGTGAAAATAACTGGAAATTTTACTTCGGTCTTTTCAAAAATGTCAAAACTGAGACCGTCCTCAATCTGAATGTCAAAGAAACCAAGATCTACATGTTTATTCTCAATGATGGCAGTAGCTTCTTCAGTGGATTTTGCTATTCCTATTATTTCATAATTTGAAATTATATTCCTAAACAACATTTCCAATCTGCTGGCGGCAAGGGACTCATCTTCAACTATAAGAATTTTCATAATTTCTATTCGGTTATTACAAGAGGTAATTTAACTGTGAAGCTACTAGAAGTATCTTCAATTATGCAATGCTCATCACTAACTAGCTCGTATCTATTTAATATGTTTGACAAACCTACCGAATGTGATTCTCTTACTTCTTTTGCTGCACTTTTATTATTTCGAACAACTATATAACCATCTTCAAAACCGATGGTTATTGCAACCATATTCTTCTGTGAGATTATATTATGCTTAAATACATTTTCAAGAAGCAACTGAAGTGATAATGGAATAATCATAGTATTGTTATCAACCTCGAAGTC
>CALCGQ010000309.1 GCA_937901015.1 uncultured Bacteroidota bacterium
TTATATAAAATAAGTGGTAAACACTATTTGAATATTTACGTTTAAATTTACCAATTAAATGACATCAGACAACAATGTTTAAAACAATGGCCAGTATGGTTAGGCATTCAAGAGGTTTTGGTTAGCTTAATATTAGAAAGATTTTAATGATCCATTTATATGCAATTGGCTACTAATCATTAATTTATTATTGCTCACAATCCTAAATAAGGTTTTAATACACTTATTGAAAATAAATCTTAATTATCATGAAAGCTTTATCACAAATATTAAATCAGAAAAAGTACACATCGGATAATGACGAAATGATTAAGTCATTATTTAAAAAGGAACATTTTAAGAGAAAAAGTCTAATTTTTAGTAATGGAGATCATAATACAAAGCACTATGTAATTGGTTCTGGATTACTGAGAATGTATGTTATTAATTCATCGGGTAAAGAGTTTAATGTATTATTTGCCAAAGAAAATCAACTTATTGGGGATTTGGGCTCCCCATCTCCAACAAAGTTTAATTTGGATGCTATTGAAGATACTATTGTATTTACAATAGATAGTAGAAATCTTGAAAAATTCATTAACCTATCTAACAATAATTTGGAAATAGGAGCTTTCACCCAATTAACTCGTTCATATATCTTTTTACAGAATAGACTTATATCGATATTAACTCAAACTGCAGAGGAGAACTTCATAAGTTTTCAAAAACAGTATCCAGATTTATTACAACGACTGCCTCAATATCATATAGCATCATACTTGGGTGTAAGCGCGGAGTTCTTAAGCAAGATTATTGCTAGAACACTAAAAAAGTGATAAATAGTATTTTCTTGAACTAGTTCAACTTTTATTATTTAGAATCATTCTATTTTTGCCGTGTAAATATTAATAGATTAAATTTTAAATATATAATAATGAAAACTACTAATTCTAACAAAAAACTAAACATTGCTTTATGGATTGCTCAAAGTTTATTGGCAGCAATGTTCTTAATGGCAGGGATAATGAAATTGATTAGCAGTATAGATGATCTTGCTATGTCGTTACCTTGGGTTTCTGATGTTTCCTCGTCTTTAGTGCGATTTATTGGACTTTCTGAACTTCTTGGTGGCTTAGGTTTATTACTTCCTTCTATTTTAAAGATTAAACCTAAATTAACTGTATGGTCTGCAAGTGGTCTTATTACAGTTATGCTTTTCGCTGCTATTTTTCATGCAACAAGAGGTGAATTTTCAGCCATAGGAATGAATGTGGCTTTAATGGCTATTGCTCTATTTATTGTATGGGGAAGAAGTGAAAAAGTTTCTATTCAAGCTAGATAATAATAGAGAAATAGAATACTTTTTTTTAAGCCTAGCTACAATAACTGCATTTAGCGAACGAAGCTTCATTATAAGTTAAGCTCACAAATGGCCAGCGAAAAACAAACTATAAGAAAATTGTTTATTATGATCAATTGATCATACCTTACGCTTTTTTTAATACATTTATCCTAACCGAAAAGTATGTGAATATAAATAGTTATATTTCACATAAAAAACCATTTTTGGCAATCAAAAACAGATAAATTAGTTTTATGAATAATCCAATAATAGCCAAAGAGTTTGAAAAATTGGTTAAGAATAAATTCAACGTTTACAACAGTTTATTTTTAAATCTCCCATATCCAAATATCAGTAATATTGGTATGCTTATTCCTTTATTACATAATGTGTGCAAAGAAGGACTTGATTCGGGAAAAGACCCTCTCGAAACGCTAGATTCATTTTTTAGCATTCACACAAACATTAAATCGGAACAAGAAAAAATAGATTTTATGTTCCGGGTTATTCAGTATGTTGAACGTCAAGTTGTACTTTACGACAGTGTAGAAGATGCTGCTTTTAAACAATTTATAGCACTTGATAATAATTTATCCCTTAAGGATTATTTACATTTATTGGCAAATAAAAAAGAAGGCGATAATATCTTAAAAAAATTGTCCTCATTTTCTACGCGTATTGTATTTACAGCTCATCCAACGCAATTTTATCCTCCATCAGTATTGGATATAATAGCTAAACTGAAATCTCTTATTACAAAAAATGATATCAATGATATAGATATCACATTACAGCAATTGGGATTGACATCACTAATTAACTCCAAAAAACCAACTCCTCTCGATGAAGCTAAAAATATTATTTATTTCCTTCGAAATGTATATTACGATGCTGTAATTGAATTATATTCAAATATCAAAAAGAATATACCAAACAACAATTTCGATAATCCAAATATCCTTCAGTTTGGATTTTGGCCCGGTGGAGACCGTGATGGTAATCCATTTGTTACTTCAGAAATAACCAATGCTGTGGCTGATGAACTGAGAATCAACTTGATGAAATGCTATTATCAGGATATAAAAATATTGCAGAAAAAATTGACATTTAGGGAAGTTGAAGATATAGTCACGAATCTGAGAGCCAGACTATATGAGAATATGTTCGACCCAACTAAAACAATAAAATATGAGGAGATTTTAAATCCACTTTACAGTATTAAAGACCACTTAATTAGTAACTACAACAGTCTGTATATCGAAGAACTGGAAAACCTTATTGATAAAGTTAAAATATTCAAAACACATTTTGCGGTGCTTGATATCAGGCAAAACCATAGCGTGCACAAACAAGCCATTGAGGAAATCCTTAAAAAAGAAAATCTAATCATAAATAGCCTTGATGAGTTGGAAAAAAATGAATTGATTTCTATTCTTATCCATAAACAAATACATATTAATGCTGATCACTTTGAAGAAGAAATTATTAAAGACACAGTTCGGAATATGGCGCAACTAACTCACATTCAGAGCAAAAATGGTGAGGAAGGTTGTAATAGGTATATTATCAGTAATTCAGAAGATATTTTTTCAGTTCTTTTTGTTTTCAGCCTGCTAAGATGGTGTTGTTGGGAAAAAGGTGAATTACCTATGGATATAATTCCGCTATTTGAGTCTATGGAAGGTATGGAAAACTCCAAACAAATTATGAAAGAGCTTTTTGATATACCAGAATACCGGAATCATATCATCCAACGTCAGAATACCCAAACCGTAATGCTTGGTTTTTCAGATGGAACCAAAGACGGAGGTTATATGCAAGCAAATTGGTCCATTTTTAAAACGAAAGAGAACCTATCATCTCTATGTGATCAATATGATATAAAGGCCATATTTTTTGATGGCAGGGGTGGCCCACCTGCCCGTGGTGGTGGTAAAACTCATCGTTTCTATGCATCACAAAGTAAAAAGATTGCAAATCATGCCATACAATTAACCATTCAAGGACAAACTATTACCAGCAGGTATGGAACTAAAGAGCATTTTATCTTTAATTGTGAGCAACTGCTTACGGCTGGTTTATTCAATAGTTTATCTGAAAAAGAAAACACCATTTCTGATGAAGCAAGGCTAATGATAGAAAACTTGGCTCACCTAAGCTTTGACAAATACAAGGCCCTTAAGAACCACAGAAAGTTTATCCCTTACCTAGAAAACAAAAGCACACTAAAGTATTATAGTGAAGCAAATATCGGCAGTAGACCATCCAAAAGGGGAAATAAGGAAAAACTCGAATTACAGGATTTAAGAGCAATACCTTTTGTAGGTTCCTGGAGTCAGTTAAAGCAAAATGTTCCTGGTTATTTTGGAGTTGGGACTGCCATTCAATCACTAGTAGATGATGGTAAACTTGAAATATTGAAGGATCTATTTAAGGAAGTGCCATTCTTCAAGGCCCTGATTCTTAATAGTATGATGTCATTACACAAATCTTATTTCGAATTAACCCGTTATATTGCAAAAGATGAAGAATACAAAGAATTCTGGAATATATTATATGATGAGTTCAAACTATCAAAAGAAATGACATTGCTCATTTCTCAATACGATATATTAATGGAAGAAGAACCAATTTCAAGAAATTCAATTGAGATTAGGGAACAAATCGTACTACCATTATTGGTTATTCAACAATATGCACTACAGAAAATAGAACAAAATTCTGAGTACAAGAATAATTACGAAAAAATAGTTAAACGATCATTATACGGAAATATAAATGCAAGTAGAAACTCTGCTTAATATTGTAAACGGAAAAACTTAGATTATTCTGCACAATCAATAGTTCTTTTCTATACACATTATTACCTAATCAAACTAACTTTTTGGTAATGTACTTGCATTTCATTAATTTTCAAAGCAATGAAATAATACCCATTGGGAAGTGAACTTGTGGGTTTCCAAACTGCAGTGTATTT
>CALCGQ010000310.1 GCA_937901015.1 uncultured Bacteroidota bacterium
AAAAGCAGTTTATTTCAATCAGCAATTTGAGCATTCAAGAGATTATATTATTCCGGCAACAGCCGGATTACTGCAGAATAAGCTATCATTACCAAAGTCTTGTATAGCATTTGATATTAGCCTTGGTTGCTCAGGCTATGTTTACGGATTATCAGTAATTGGTAGTATGATGGCAACTGGTGCCATAAAAAAAGGATTGCTTCTTACAGGAGACATCAGCACCTTGAATACTTCATACAGAGATAAAAGTGCGTTTCCATTATTTGGAGATGCAGGTACGGCAACTGCGGTTGAGATTAACCCTGCTGCAGAACCAATGAAGTTTAACCTCCAAACTGACGGTTCTGGTTATGAAGCCATAATTATCCCTGATGGTGGTATAAAGAATTTTGCTAATAAGGAAACTTCCTTTGAATATCATGAAATAAGTGAAGGGATCATAAGGAATCAATTAAATATAGTGCTGGATGGTATTAAGGTTTTTAATTTCTCTTTAAGAGAAGTGAAACCTAATATTCTGAAACTTTTTAGTGAATATGAAGTTTCATCAGATGATGTGGATTATTATGTTTTCCATCAAGCTAATTTACTAATGAATAATACCATTAGGAAGCAACTAAAACTATCACCCGAAAAAGTACCCAACTCACTAAAAAAATATGGGAATACAAGTTCTGCTTCAATACCTTTAACAATTGTTACTGAGCTGTCAGAGGCTGTGTCAAATAATAAATTGAAATTATTATTTTCAGGATTTGGAGTTGGTTTATCATGGGGCAGTGTGCTTCTTAATCTTGAGAAAATCGTTTGTCCTCCAATACTAACCCTTAAAGACTAACAATATGGCATTTTGTGATCTTACAGGAAAGAAAATACTAGTAACCGGTGCTTCTTCCGGTATTGGCAAGCATGCTGCAATCTTAATTTCAAAGCAGGGTGGAAAGCTTATTATCACTGGTCGTGATAAATCAAGATTAGAAGAAACTCTAAAAGAATTATCCGGTGATAACCATTTGTCGATTGTTGCCGATCTGGTTATTGAAGACGAGTTGGTAAATCTTGTTTCTCAGTTGCCAAAGTTAGATGGTTTGGTCCATTGTGCAGGTATAGTTGGCCCTACACCAGTTAAATTCATTCGTGAGAATGATATCAAGAAAATGTTACGAATTAATTTTGAAGTACCTGTACTCCTTACATCGCGAATACTATTAATGAAAAAACTTGTTGATAAATCTTCCGTTGTATTTATGTCTACAGTTGCTACGAAAATGCCATATTTTGGCGGGGCCTTATACAATAGTTCTAAGTCTGCCATTGAATCTTACTCTAGTACCCTTGCACTTGAGCTTGTGAAAAAGGGGATCCGATCAAATTGCTTATCACCAGGATTGGTTAATACTCCGTTAATTAAGAAGCCAGTTTCAGATGGGCAAATGGAAATTGTGGATGAATCATTGGGGCGTTATCTTAAAAAATATCCAATGGGAATAGGTGAGCCTGATGATGTTGCAAATGCGATAGCATTCTTTTTATCCGATGAATCGCGTTGGGTTTCGGGAACCAATTTAGTTATGGGGGGAGTTTTACAGTAGAGTAGGTTGTTGGATGAAAATCATTAATTTAGCTAAATGTAGTTTTTTATTATCATAAGTATGATTGATTATTCAGTAGTAGTTCCAGTGTTCAATAGCAACGAATCATTGATTGAACTGTTCAATAGATTGTCTAAAGTATTTAATGAGCTTGGTAGTTCATTTGAGGTTGTGTTTGTTGAAGATTGTGGTACTGATGGTAGTTGGGATACAATTGCTAATTTGAAAAAGAAACATCCTGAGCACATTAAAGCAATTAGGCTTAATAAGAATTTTGGGCAGCATAGTGCAACAATGTGTGGGTTTTCTTTTGCCATTGGCGAAAGAATTATTACAATTGATGATGATCTTCAAAACCCGCCAGAGGAGATCCCAAAGCTGATCTCTGCTTATGAAGAAAATAATAGTGATATTACATATGGCATTTACACAAAGAAGCAACATAGCTTTGCGCGTAATATGCTAAGTAAAGGCGTTAAGAAGTCCAATAAAATTTTCCATAAAGGAACCGATAAAGGTTCCTCATTTAGATTGTTAAGTAGTAGAATAATCCAAAAGGTTCTTGCACACAATATTACCTTTATATTTGTAGATGAGGTTGTTCAATGGTATACAAATAAAATCTCATTTGTGGCTGTTGATCATAAAAAACGTGAGCATTCTAAGTCTGGTTATGGACCTGTAAAACTATTTATGCTTGCGGCAAATCTAACATTCTTCTATACAAACATACCTTTAAAGATTATGATCTATGGAGGAATGATAATTTCTTTTTTCAGTTTTTTATTAGCAATGAAATTTGTCGTACAAAAAATGTTTTACGACGTTCCTCTTGGCTATACATCTATGATTGTGGCAATATTGTTTTCAACAAGTGTAATCGTCTTTAGTTTGGGAGTAATAGGCAGTTACTTGAGCCGCATTCAGATGATTCAAAATAAGAAGCCACAATTTGATATTGATCAAGTGCTGGATTAGATGCCTTACTTACCTTTTTTAATCAGGTAAATCCGTTTTTTACCATCCATCATTATCTTTAATGGCTTTTTGAATCTAATATGATTAAAGTACTTACCCCGTTTTATAATTTTTTGCTTGCCCAATACGTCATATTTTATGTAACTCACTAGCAATTCAGGTTTTACGGTGAAGTATCCAACATTCATACTTGTTACATTATGAAAGAAGTGTGATCCAGAGGAGGCATCCAGTGGGAATTCAGTAAAACTAGTTTCAACAATGACTTTAGCATTGGATATCATATGCCACTTAACAGGTATTCCAATCCAACGATCACGGGTTCCCCAACGTCCGGGACCAATAAGAATATATTTTCGGTCTCCTTTAATCATCTGATTATTGATTTCCTCAATCTCGTTGGCCATTTCTTCAGTTTCAGATTTGTCGAATCTGTCAAGATCTGCATAAATCACATCAGTAATATCATTGATAATACCGTTACCCATTCCTATTTCAGTAAACAATATAAGTGATTCCTTATTAATTTTCTTCATATTAATATTGCAATCAAACCCTGCCTGAATTAATGGTTTAATCTGTAGAATGTAAAAAGATGCTTTTCCATCCTTATCCTTAGTAAGGTCAACAGCATACTCTATTTCAACAGCAGTTCCCATAGCATCATGGCCTAACTTCAGAACAATATCCAATGTTTTTGCTAAAGATATGTAATTGTATTTAAGGATATTAGCAAAATTAATTATTCTTGGGCCCGATTTTGATATTCCAGGGTAAACTGTATTATTATCTGGGTTGTAAACTGAAGCAAGATGCTTTAATGTTCCATGTTTTTCACTTACACTAATTTCGCACTCCTTGAGTCCAGCTGATTCACCTTCAAGTAGATTTAGCGAGTCTTTTTTCAGATCAACCGCATAAAATTTGACTTGTGAGTTTCGGAATTGATCCTTGGTAGAGTTGATTTCTGTACTCGGATATGATGGCGAAAATCTATATGCCATATTTCCTTCAACGACATATTTACCCAAGCCTACAGCAGCTATTGCAAAACCTTCTTCAGGTTTCATGTGTGAAAATGGATAAAAGTTATAGGATTGTGCAACTCCACTAATGTGAGGGTAAAATAGTTTGTCATGCTCAGTTCCAACCACTTCCTGGATAATTACCGCCATTTTTTCTTCTTCAATTTTATAGTCGATGGCTTTCACATAACCTTTAGCAGTATTTGAGAATACTGATGCCATTACTAGCTTAATTGCATTCTCAGCCTGTTCAAGTCTGGTTTGATTATCAGGATCATTGTTTGGAAGCAGGTAAGTTTCAAAAATTCCAGCAAAAGGTTGAGTTAATGAATCTTCAAACATGCCTGAAGATCTAACTGCAATTGGCTTCCTTAAGGAAGTTAGTAGGTTAGATAATTTTTCTTTAAGTTTTTCGGAAAGCTCACCACCTAAAAACTCTCTTTTGATTTCATCATAACTGATATCATCAACAAGTACTTTTGACAGCTTATTCTTTTTTATAAAATATTCAAATTCGTGGGTGCCAATTACAAATGTTTTCGGAGTTCTGACTTTTACATCAGGTAAAAACTTATTGAAATTGAAATTATGAATTAATGCATCAATAAAAGCAAGTCCTCTACCTTTACCACCCAATGATCCTCCTGCCAGAGTATAAACATTTTCCTCAGATATTCCATCATTAGTAGTATATGGGATAACATTACCCGTATCACGTTCATTACGATGTGCTTTTAAGAGTTGCAGTAAATCATTACGTAAATCTTGGGCACTATCAAAATCCTTTACTTTTTTCTGGTTAATTACACTCGCAGCTCTTATTTCACCTCTAGCCATCAGCCACATTGAAAAATGATCACGACCGGCATGAAACACTAGAGATTCATCTGGAATTCTTTTGAGAAATTTCTCAAACTCCTTCATGTTAGAGGCGATGGCAATTATATGACCCTTTTTATCTTTGAACTCAAAGCTGCCAAAACCAAGGAAATTGGTGATAAAATGTTCGAAATCCTGATAAAGTGTATCTGAGTGCTTGTGTATAAATAGCGAATTATACTCATCTGCGACTGATGCATATGAACTGTCGGATGATTGTAATATGGTTGGTAAATTTTTAAGCTTCTTTTTTGTATAGTCCAATAATTTTAGACCTGCCAGTTCATCAAACTCTCCATTTCTTTCAAATTTAACATCGGTAATAAGGCAAGTTAGAAAATCCTTATAATTATTTATAATTGTAGTTGCTTCTTCAAAATTGGTAGCCAATAATATTTTAGGCCTAGCTCTCATTCTGAGGACCTTATATAATTCATCGGTGCTTACATCATCTATTATTCGTTTTGTTTGTTCTAGAAGTACCTTATATAAAAATGAAAGATATCTTGAATAGTAAACCGGGGAATCTTCAACAAGAAGTATTACACGAACCTTTCCAAGTTGTGTGTCATTTTCCACATTTATTTTATCCTCAAGCAATTTGATCATCGAAAAGAAGATACTAGCATCCCCTGTCCAAGTAAACATCTTGTCGATATAAGAAAGACGTTCTTGTTTATTTGTAAAATAACTGGTATCCGCACTATTGTTAAGTAAAAGTAATATTGGTATAAAAGGATAAACTTGTTTTATCTGTTCACAAATGGAAAGTGGAGTTTTTTTATCAGCCCCAACCATGTATATTACAAGTTCAAAGTTTTTGTATTTGAGTAGTTCCATGGCCTGAGAAAGACTTGAAACTCCTGTAATACGTGGGAAAGTCGTTAAGTTTAGTTGGCCATATTGACCCAGCATATGTTCGGAAAACCTACCTTCACTTTCGATTGAGTAAGCATCATATAGACTTGAAATTAGTAGGATCTCCTTAACCTTGAAAGGCATCAGGTCGTGATAAATATCTCTATTATAAGTATATTTATTTAGGAATTTTTGAAGAAACCTGCTACTTACAGGTTCATTTGTGTTAACAGCTGTGTTAATTTCAGGATCATTTTTAAGGTACCCCGATCGCTCATAATCATTCAAATACCGAGTGATAATATTGACCAGATTGCTACTGAAATACTTACTTTCATCACTTTTGGATAGAGATTCATGATCATCATGAGAAGAAGAACAAACATCAATTTTGCCATGATTTCCCGCTTCGGTAATGAAGTTGTTTGAAATACATATGTCAGCTTCATTGAAATATCGCGAAGTATATTCATTGTAGTTGAAAACAATTCGAAGGGAAATGGGGTTTGTGAATCCATTACGATGTGATATGGAATCAACAATTCCGAGCAAAGTATCATTAACATTTTTATTTGCCCTCACTATTTGGTTGATCTTGCTGATGATCTCTAACAAGTTAATATACTTGTATGATTGGCTCCCTTCCATTAATCAATATTTTAAAAACAAATATACACAACTGCTCTTTAGGTTTTGGAAAAATATATTGATATAATTGAAACTCTAATCCGATCATTTTTTAAGATATATACATAAAGATTAAACATAAACCATAGTACAATTGATTACATTTTGTAAATTCGCTGCTATATTTATTGGTAAGAAATAATACCACATGATTAAAGTTTCACTTCTCGATGAACACCCCGTTTTTTGCGATGCTCTAACAGCACTTCTTGCTGATTCGGAGGATATTAATATTGTTACCATTGCCCATGGTTTTGATGAGTTTGTTGCGCAGGTTCCTGAATTTCTTCCTAATATCCTGATTGCAGTAACGTATAAACCTGACGATCTAAGCATTGATAACGTGAAGTATTTAGCAAGCCACTTTCCAAAAGTCAAACTTCTGGTACTATCAATGTATGATGATGAGAAACAGATCTTACGTATGATAAAAGCAGGTGCCAAAGGGCATATTGGAAAAGATACTAATAGATCAGAGATTCTTGAAGCGATTTATACGGTTCGTAATGGTTTTGAATTTTATGCTAAAACAATAACCAGCATATTATTAAAGAGCTATATAAGCGACGAGGATATTAATCTTAGTGAAAAGGAAAACCGTCAGCGTGATCTTTCTGCTCGTGAGATGGAAGTATTTAAGCTAATTGCTGAAGGAGACTCAAATAGGGGTATTGCTGAGAAACTGTTCATAAGCATTCGTACTGTTGAAACCCATAAAAATAATATAATGAATAAGATTGGTTTAAAAACCACAGTGGATCTTGTGAAATTTGCAATAAAGAATAATATCATCCAATTAGACTAGGGATAATAACTAACAGGCTAACTAATTGCTTTCCAAATAAGATCCTTAAGTTTCATTATCCCCATATTAATTACCGATGAAATAAAAATCGATTCAATATTATCAGGAATAGTTAATTTAATTTCTTCTATCAATTCTTCATCAAGCATATCAGATTTGGATATTGCCAAGATCCTTTCTTTATCAAGAAGCTCTGGATTGTATTTAGCAAGTTCATTGAGTAATATATTGTATTCTTTTACAATGTCATCACTATCAGCAGGCACCATAAATAATAGGATTGAATTCCTTTCTATATGTCTTAAAAATCTAAGTCCGAGGCCTTTGCCTTCATGGGCGCCTTCAATAATCCCAGGAATATCGGCCATTACAAAAGATTGCTGATCACGATATGCCACAATTCCAAGGTTGGGAACAAGAGTTGTAAATGGGTAATCTGCGATTTCAGGTGTTGCAGCAGAAACCACTGAAAGCAGGGTTGACTTTCCAGCATTTGGGAATCCAACTAAGCCGACATCAGCGAGAATCTTCAATTCAAATATTACAGTATCCTCAATGCCATCTTCACCGGGTTGTGCATATTGTGGCGATTGGTTGGTTGAGTTTTTAAAATGATCATTACCCAATCCTCCTCTTCCTCCCGGATATAGAATAATTCGCTGGTCATGTTCGGTAATTTCCGCAATAATTTCACCGGTCTCAGGATTTTTTGCAACCGTACCTAAAGGTACTTCAATTATTACATCCTTACCATGTGCACCAGAACTTCGCTGACCGCTACCATTTTCGCCATGGTCAGCTCTTAAATGTCGGGTGTATCTTAGATGAAGTAAGGTCCACATATTGGAGTTTCCGCGCATCACGATGTCGCCACCTTTACCACCGTCACCACCATCAGGACCACCTTTTGGAATATACTTTTCACGTCTGAAATGAACAGAACCTCTGCCACCATTACCTGATTTGCAGTAGATTTTTACATAATCTACAAAATTTGATGTTGCCATTTAAACTATTGTTAGTTTCTAAGCTGACTGCAAAAGTGATAATAATTTTAACACCACCGTTAAAAACTAATTTCTGACATGTTGTATTATTGATTTGGTCATGTAAAATACTAAGATTATGCCGTCAAAAAAGGTTACTTTTGCATAAATTTATTTTGGCATGCATAAAAAAGCAATTCTGGAAAAAGATAAAAAAATACGTCTTGGTATTACCCATGGGGATTTTAATGGAGTTAGTTATGAGGTAATAATTAAAGCATTATCAGATAATAGAATACTTGACTTCTTTACACCTGTTGTTTATGGCTTATCGAGGGTAATGTCATATAATCGTAAAAATATTAATCTTCATGATTTTGATTTTAACACCATTAGGGATGCATCATCAATTCGAAATGGCAAAGTCAACCTCATAAACTTAAATGAAGAGGAAATCAGGATCGAATATGGTAAATCAAATTTTGTTGCAGGAAAGTATTCACATATAGCATTGTCGCGTGCTGTAAATGACCTCAAGGAAGAGAAAATAAACGTAGTTGTAACTGCTCCAATTAACAAAGAAAACATTCAATCAAATGAATTTAATTTCCCTGGCCATACTGAATTTTTCGCCACTGAATTTAAGTCAGATAACTATCTGATGCTGATGGTTTGTGATAAACTTAAAATAGGAACAGTAACCGGACATATTCCTTTGGGAGATGTACCTTCCTCATTGACCGAGGATTTAATTTCTAGCAAGCTGGATGTTCTTGAAAACTCTCTTAAGGTAGATTTTGGTATTGATAAACCAAAGATTGCTGTATTAGGACTTAATCCACATGCAGGTGAAAATGGAAATATCGGTAAAGAAGATATTGATATTATTCGACCTGCCGTTCTTAAAGCAAAGAAAAGCGGTTCATTAGTTTTCGGACCTTTCCCAGCGGATGGATTTTTTGCAAATGACTATACAAGATACGATGCTGTACTTGCTATGTATCACGATCAAGGGCTTATACCATTTAAAACAATTGCTTTTAATAGTGGTGTAAATTATACAGCAGGTTTGCCAATAGTGAGAACCTCACCGGCACATGGAACAGCATATGATAAGGCTGGTAAAAATATTGCTTCACCTGATTCACTAAGGAGTGCAATGTACCTTGCAGTCGATATCTTTAAGAATAGACAAAGTCACCAGGAAAGAAATAGTAACCCGTTGGGATACAATCTTATTGAGACAGTTAGAAACGGGGATACCAATGTTGGAAGTAAATCGATTGAAGAACAATAACTAATGAAACATAATGCCTATACAGGGATCGAAATTGCTGATTTTATTACTGCAGATTTGATTTCACCCTCACCTGATTCAATAGTTATAACTGATATACTTATTGATAGCAGAAGACTTATTTCTGCTGAAGACACACTGTTCTTTGCATTGGTTACAAAGAAGAATGATGGTCATAAATATATTAAGGAGCTATTTGAGAAGGGTATTAGGTGCTTCGTTGTTTCTTATCTTGATAGTAATATCAAGGAGCTACCAGGATGCTCATTTTTTTTAGTAGAGGATACTCTGATAGCTTTGCAGCGACTTGCTACAAATCATAGGAAACGGTTCGATATTCCCGTAATTGGAATTACAGGAAGTAATGGTAAAACCGTAATTAAGGAATGGTTGTTCCAATTATTAAATGCGGGAAAACAGATTGTTAGAAGTCCTAAGAGCTATAATTCTCAAATTGGAGTTCCTCTCTCTGTTTGGCAGATGAATGAAGGGCACAATCTAGCAATATTTGAAGCAGGTATTTCTGAACCAGAAGAAATGCAGAAACTGCAGAAAATGATAATTCCTGATATAGGAATATTTACAAATATCGGACAGGCTCACGATGAGAATTTCATAAATAGTACCCAGAAAACAGGAGAGAAATTAAATCTTTTTAAAAAGGTTAAGACTCTTATTTACAATATTGATCATAAGGAAGTTCATGGTGCAGTTATTAAGTCAGGAATACTTGAGAACGTAAGTGTATTTAGTTGGGGGAATGACAAGGATAGCGATCTGAATATCGTTAGTATTGAGAAGGAAGAAGGGAACTCAGAAATTACTGCCTTGTATCTTGGCAATTACGTAAATATCAATATTCCTTTTATTGATGCAGCTTCAGTCGAGAATGCCATTCATTGTTGGGCTACAATGATACACTTAGGTTATGACTATGGTGAAATAAACAACAGAATGCGCTTATTGGTTCCTGTAGCCATGCGTCTTGAATTAAAAGAGGGAGTCAATAATTGTACGATTATCAATGATGCTTACAACTCCGATTTTAATTCGTTTTCCATTGCTTTAGATTTTTTAAACCAACAAAATCAGCACCGTGAAAAAGTAGTAATACTTTCTGATATTATGCAGAGCGGTAAAAGCAGTGTTGAATTATATACAGATGTTGCTGCTTTGCTTGAACAGAAAGGTGTTAATAAACTTATTGGAATAGGTCCTGCCATAAGTCAGCAGTCAGATAAATTTGACTTAGAATCAAATTTTTATGCATCAACAGATGAGTTTATTAAAAATTATTCTTTCGCAAACTTTGCTAATCAAACTATACTGCTAAAGGGTGCTCGTAAGTTTGAGTTTGAAAGATTAAGTAGCATACTGCAGCAGAAGGCACATGAAACAGTGTTGGAGATCAATCTTGATTCATTGGTTGATAATCTTAACAAATTCAAGCTTAAGCTTAATCCGGGAACCAAAATAATGGCAATGGTTAAGGCATTTTCTTATGGTACAGGTAGCTTTGAGATTGCCAATGTTCTTAAATATCATAATGTAGATTATTTGGCTGTTGCTTACGCAGATGAGGGCATTGAATTACGAAAAGCAGGTGTTAACTTACCAATTATGGTTATGAGCCCTGAGGAACAGGCCTTTGATACTATGATCCGTCATCAGCTTGAACCGGAAATATTTAGTTTTAGAACTCTTGCTCTTCTTGAAAAAACAATCTTAAGCATAGCTCTTCCCGAGAATAAGCCTGTAAAAGTTCATATTAAGATCGATACAGGAATGAACAGGCTTGGGTTTGTAAGTGAAGATGTTCCGGAGTTAATACAACGACTTAATTCAAATCCTCTCATTTATGTGGAGTCGGTATTTTCACATATGGTTGCCAGCGATAATCCTAAATTTGATGATTTCTCAAGAACTCAAATTGAATTACTAAATGAGGTTAAGAAGCAGTTTCAAAAGCACTCTGACCATGATATACTATTTCATATAGCAAATTCTGCCGCCATAGCACGCTTTGAAGATAGTCATATGGATATGGTTAGGGTTGGAATTGGACTTTATGGTATATCCGATCATATGTCAGGGTTGAAAAAAGTTCTTAGCTTGAGATCAATACTAAGCCAGATTAAGGTTGTGAAAAGAGGTGAAACTGTGGGTTATAACAGAAGTTGGACTGCCCATGAAGATACACGTATTGGTATTGTGTCAATTGGTTATGCTGACGGATTACTCAGATCACTGGGTAATGGAGATACTCGTTTATTTATTGATGGACAACCAACTAGGATTATTGGTGATATCTGCATGGATATGTGTATGGTCAATCTTAGTGGTATTGAAGCAAGTGAGAATGATGATGTAATTATATTTAATGAAGATCACTCTGTAAATGATCTGGCAAAGGCCGCAGGTACCATTCCTTATGAAATATTAAGTAGATTAAGCCAAAGAGTAAAACGAATATACTTTCACGAATAGAACGAATTGTTCTAATTAAGTAATTAAGGGGTGTAGAAGCTCAAATCCGTTTACGTATTTTGAACTCTTCGATAATCTGAAAGGTAAAGCATTTGTTACATAAGCTGATTCATCACCATCATATACCTGATCATATTTCAGTTCAACAATGATGTCTTCGCTAATATGTTTTTCCATAAAACTATTTAGCCCATGACTTATTCCATGATATGTTAATTCGTTATCAATTGTAAGCCTGAATTTATGGTCAAAGCTGATGAAATATCTTCGGTGATATCTATTCAGCAGAGATGGTTTAAGCATTAGCATAACCGAAGATACCCAATCAGGCACATCCGATTTTCTTATTATCTCATGAATGTAATCACCGGTGAAAGATTCATCAAGTATAAACGGGGAAAGGGGAAAAGATAGTTTATTACCTACCATTCCTTCACGCATCTTAAACTCAAGTACTGGTTTGCTTATTTCACCCATTAGATCACCATACCACCTTATCCTGGCCTTTTTTCGACTTCCCTTACCCGATACATTATCAGTATAGAAATCAAGATCGTTTGTGTCGAAATAGATATTGTTTATATGACGTGGGTAGTATAAATCAGAAAATGCAATTCTATTATTTCTTACCTGCTGAACAACATCATGATAATGCAATTCCTGAACAACAAATTTCCGTTCAAAGCGGCTTCTGTCGAAATTAAAAGGAGGAAAATGCATGGAATGTATTTTAGATAATCAGCAATTAGAATGACTTGCTTTCAACAAATGATACTCTTGCATCTTCACTAATCTTTGAAATATTAGCTGTAAAAGACTGCAATTTCTCAGGTTTTGGTGAGTCAACCATGAAAGAAGCTTCAATTATCTTATTATTCTCATCGTATCGTTTGAGGTGAAATTTCCCAAACTCTTTTTTTACAAGATCAGTAATCTGATTTAGACTAATGTCTTTTTTACTTGATGAGAAATTTAAATAGAGATTTTGACTTGTTCTCTTTCCTGAGATAAAGTATCTGCCCCATAGTATCATCATGGCAACAACAAATGCTACAATAACTACCATAGTTTGATTTGCACCTAGTCCCAATCCTAAAGAAATTGCAAAGAATATATAGGCAAGTTCTTCTGGCTCTTTTATAGCTGCTCTAAATCTAACAATTGATAAGGCACCAACCAATCCCAATGAAAGAGCTAGTGATGTTTTTACGATTGAAATTATCAACATTGTTGTAAATGCAATCAGTAGAAATGTACCTGCAAACTGACGCCTGTTTGAAATTGTACGTGCAGCCTTAATATAGGTAAATTCAAGAATAACTGCAAGAACAATAATTACACCTGAGTTAATCAGAAAATCTGTTAACGAAACTTGTTGTTCCTGTGTAATTAAAAATTTTTGGAAAAGTCCCCACCTATCGTTCATCAGTGTTATGTTTTGATTTAAAATTTAAGTTTGCAAATTTATAAAAAATAACCACCTGTACAAAGCAAGTTGTTGGCATAAAAAAAAGCCGATTGATTATTATCAACCGGCTTAATGTTTTTTATTTTCTATCTATTGAAGAGGACTTGCTGTAACAACAGATGTTATTTTGAATAATACTGTAAAGTCTACATCATCGTCATCAACTTCACCGTCAATATTAACAATAAAAGGTACTTTCCCTAACATGATTTCAGTCATGCTATCCCATTGACCTTGCTCATTACCTAAAGTAAGTACAGTACCAACCTGAATATCTTCATCAGAAAAGGTCCATGTTGCAGAATGACTGGGATTACTAACAGTTATGGTAGTTGACTGAAGAGTAACATTTTTGCTAATTAATAGCACTTCACCGGTCACTTCTTTAATGTCAACTTCTTTAATATTATCTATGTATAATAAATAATCACTGTTTGTTGTAGGGTCTATTGTTTCATTAACAGAAAAAGTAGCATCTACACCCATTTTTCCACCAGAAGGAGGGATATTTACCTCAAACTCAGTTTCATAGTCAGCGTTAAAATTAACGTAAAATATTTCTTCAGCCTCTTTACAACCTGTTAATATTACACTGGCAAAAAGTAATCCTAGGAATAGTTTTGTGAGATTCTTCATGATAATTGTTTTAATTCATTTAAGTTATGACTGCAAATATAATGAAATGGTTGCCAAATGTAAAGGGTATTAACATCTTAATAACATATTAGGGGGCCTTCATGATGATTTTATAACAAGGGAAAAGATTAATTATTGAGATAATTTTGATTATTTAGTGTCAAGGTAGTAGGGTCGTATTTAAGCATTTAAAATTATTTCACTAGATTTGTTGGTAACCAATTAATTGATTCATATATAATTATTACATATAACTAACTAAATTTATTGGATTATGAGTTTAACTAAAAAACTAATGGCCGAATTCTTCGGCACTTTCTGGCTTGTTTTTGGTGGTACTGGTAGTGCAGTTCTTGCTGCAGGATACCCTGGGTTAGGAATTGGGTTTACAGGTGTTGCTTTCGCCTTTGGATTAACAGTATTGACAATGGTTTATGCTGTGGGACCAATCTCAGGAGGTCATTTTAACCCTGCTGTTTCATTTGGATTATGGGCTGGTGGAAGATTCTCTGGAAAAGATTTACTACCATATATATTAATTCAAGTAGTTGGGGCTATTGCGGCATCAGGAGTATTGTATTTGGTCGCCAGTGGAAATGTAGATTTTAAACTTAGTGATGGGTTTGCTGCCAATGGTTATGGAGAACATTCTCCCGGCGGATATACACTTACATCTGCATTAATAGTTGAGATTGTTCTGACTTTCATTTTTATATTTATAATTATGGGATCTACTGATAAGCTTGCACCAATTGGCTTTGCAGGTCTTTCAATAGGTCTTGCACTTACTCTAATTCATCTTATTAGTATTCCAGTTACAAATACATCTGTTAACCCTGCTCGTAGTACAGGACCAGCTTTATTTGTAGGTGGCTGGGCGCTGAGTCAACTTTGGATGTTTTGGGTAGCACCGATTGTGGGAGGAATTCTTGGAGGAATCACTTATAAAGCTTTCTTCAACAAAAAAGAAAAATAGTATTAATCTGAGGGGGCGAGGTTATTAATAAAATAACTTCGCTACTTCATTTTCACGACCTCTAATGGTATCGTTATTTTCTACGACAATTGAACCAATTTCAATGAGATAAGGAGTTTTGGATTTTTGTATTATGGTATTCTTTAGAATCATTGTTGAAGGCCCGTATTCAGGTTTCTTTTGTAATAGAACTACTCCATAGTTACAATTTGTAATTTTTGAGTCTAACACGTCAACTGTTGATAAGTCCTTGGAAGCAAGTCCTATTCCTGAGTTACTAATGTTAGTGTTTTTTACTATCAATTGTGAATTTTCACCACCACTGATACCTTTGTCACTGGCATTGTCAATAACAACATTATTAATTAGAATCTGACTGCCGGAGAAATCAATTGCATCATTACCAATATTAGTAAAGGTTGTGTTTAGGACATTACCAATGCTAAAATCAGAATCGAAAGCATCACTAAATATATAATCAAAATGTGTTTTTGTTACGGTGAAATTTGATCTTATTATATTCAATGCATCTTCACATTGATTTCTGAAAAATGTTGAACTTTTAATAACCACATCTGATTCATAAAAATTCACAGCACCAGTTAATGTCCAGCCTTCATAGTTCAGAGTATTGAGGTTGCTAAAGATTACATTTTCAACTTTTGATAACTTATCAGCTTGAAGAACTGTGAATCCATTGCAGCTAAAATCAGAAGAAGTTATTGTAATAGGGTTATTTGTATCGCCAATCATTATTACTGGTGAGTATGAAATAAATGAAGCATTATTAATAAAATCAATCTTGGTATTTTTCTCGAAAATTATCGAATATCCTGCTGGAATAATTACGGGTCTGCTAATCTGATAATCACCTGTTTTAATATAAATTCTATCACCTTCAATATAATCAATAATATTATAATCTGGAAATGGATATGAAGCTATTAATGACTGTATGGGAGTATCATTACCAGTTGGTTCAGGCCATTGCATTATCTCAGTAGTCATAATTTCATCTTGGCCAAAAATACTGAAGAACACATAATTTAATGGTTCAATATCCATTCCAAATGTTTGACTCTGTGCTATACCATTTCTGGATTGTGTGAGAATTGGTAATGGGTATATTATCTGATTAATCCTTTTTCTCGTTGAGCCCATTCCTAGAATAATAATCTTTTCAGGGAAGAAACTGTTAACTTTAAAGGTTATGGAGTCTTCATTTGTTTCTTGTTTATAGCACAATACCATATTTGGGGCAGTGTGTGGTTCCAAAATTGTGTCATAATTAACACCTTTTTTGGAAATATTTTGCCAAACAAGATTGTTCCGTTTCATTTCTGTGAATTGCTTCTTAAATGCTGGGATTTCATTCCGGATTATTTCTGCATTTTCAAGTATCTCTTCCTTGAAAAAATACTGATCAGGGAACTCTACCTTGATAAGTGAGTCGTAGTATTCTACATCACTTTTATAACTGCTAAAAACAGAATCAAGATAACTTACTGAAGAGTACTTGTCTAAATAATCAATGTAGGTGTTTGTGAATGATGTATCATTGAATAATTCTCGCGTAAAAAGGTATTCATCACTTAAAGTTTCCACAGAATTACCTTTAATAAATCCAAAAATTCGATGGTTTTCATTCATAGTTAGACCAATATCCGAATAGCAATCATAGGAAATCGGCTCTAGTTTACAAAGTACAGGATTGTAATAGAAACGTTGATTATGCCATATGATACTATGTCTTCCCAAAAATACATCCGCCATAGCAAAATACTTAGCCATGGTGATAGTATTAAATATCTCCGATGCAGGTTTTAACCTATTTTTATACTGAAACATAAGTTCCTGTGCAATCAAAAACTGATTATATAGTGCTGGATTACCAATGGTTTTACCGGTAGAAAAAGGATTTATTGTTGCAGACTCGAAAATTGGATTTTTGTAATTATACCTGGTTCCTTCATCATTGTAAATGCGTGTATCCCAAAGTGCACTTTCCAAAAACCTTAAAATAGGGCCTTCCCTACGGTTTTGGGATTCAACTAATTGCTTTACAAAATGTTCCTCATAGGCATAAAGTCCAAGATTATCGCCGTTTATGGTTATTGGAATAAAACCATATCTGGTTGTTAATACATCCTCTGAAATTAGAACTTTGTGCAGAAACCACTCATTTATACCCAGTCGTGCCATTGGGTTTTGAATGGAAAACACGATCATGTTCTTCCAAGAATTGTCTTTTTTAAGTTTAACACGGAACGACCATTTATTACCATGAAGATGATCCAACCAATCACCCTTTAATCTCATGTTGGTCTTCATCATCTTATTATCGGCAAAAATAAAGCCTTTAACCCAGTCATCATCTTCTGATTGTAATATCCCATTTCTAAAAGCACGTTCCCTTACATTCATTATTTTCAAATAGTCAGAAGTGTCAATTTCAACATGAAATGCATCTTCATTGAATTCTGGCATTTGTTTTTTGTTGGAAATATTAATCTCATAGTCATCAAAAAAGATGGTATCCTTACCCGAGTTCCATACATATAATTTTAAATCCAGATAATTATTTATTGGTGGCATATGAAATTCAAGCTCAAGTTTTTCCCAACCAAGACTATCGGTAATTACCGATTCTTTAGTTGAGATATAACCTTTATACCCTGTTATTACTGCAACAAGATGACCTTGTGTACCTTTCCTCCATATTGAAGCTATTACATAACTGTCTTTTTTTATGCCTTTAAATTCTACAGAAAGAGAGTATTTTGATTTTGGAGTTGTTAACAACGAATATTCTCCTGATCTTTTCTCTAATTTGGATTGCTGCAGGCCACCACTAATGAGAATATTATTACCATTGGTGTCCAAGAAGAACTTACCATCTTCAGATCTCATTTCAAGGGATGAAACAAGTTTGAAATCATCAGATATTACAGAATTCTGTAAACATGAAGATGCCAGCCATATCAGTGAAATAAATGAGCTGAAAATAAGTATGTTTAGCTTAAACCTCATTGAAATTGATAAAAATGCAAATATAAGTTAACTTTATAATCAGAAGTATAACGCATATTAATTTCGCATATCAGATTAACCAATTAAAGTTAATTGAAAGTTAATAAAAACTTAAGTTAAAGAATCTTTAAATGACCTAATTAATATTATTTTTGCCATTAAACAACTTGAATTAATTATATCAAAAAAATACTATCATGAAAAAAACTTTACTAATTATTGCAGCTCTGTTTTTTGGAGCTGGTTTATTTGCACAAGATTGTTCAAGCTTATTCTTTTCAGAGTATGTTGAAGGTTCTGGTAATAACAAAGCTCTTGAGATTTATAATCCAACAGACGCTGAAATTGACCTAAGTATTTACGTTGTAAGAAGATATTCCAATGGTAGCCCAGTTTTTTCTGATGAGGTAGCTTTATCAGGAACCATTCAGTCCAAAGGAGTTGTAGTATTAACCAATGGTCAAACTGATTCAGTTTGGGTTAGTGGTGGTGGATATTGGTCAATTCCAATTGATGCAGAATTATATGATAAAGGAACTTTACATTGTAGTGGTCTTTATCCAACCCCAATGTATTTCAATGGAAATGATGCAATGACACTTGAAACAATTACAGGTGATGTTGTTGATATCTTTGGAAAAATTGGAACAGACCCTGGTAGCAATGGATGGAATGATTTACCTCCAACTTATTTTGCTGGAGATCAATTCTGGACATCTTGGACAAAAGACCAGACTCTAGTAAGAAAACATGATGTTAAAAATGGTGTGAGCGCTAACCCTGCTACTTTTATGGTAAATGTTGAATGGGATTCACTTTCAAAAAATTATTTTGATAGTCTTGGATATCACCAGTGTGATTGTGGAACCTTGGGTGTTAATACAAATGAATTTAAGCATTCAGTTGTTATGTATCCAAACCCATCAACAAACAGAGTTGTAACACTATCTGCATCTGAAAAGATTGAGTTTGTATCAGTTATCAATGAACTGGGACAAGTTGTTTATGAGCAGGATTTCGAACTAGGTCAGAAAAGCGTTACTCTAAGGGGTGATTACCTTTCAACAGGTGTATATATTGTTACTGCAAGATTTATCGATAACTCGTTCTTTACAGATAAGTTAATCGTTCGATAACCAACTAATAATAAGATTATGGCATTACGTATAAAGGCTGTTTTCATTGCCTTACTAAGCTTGTATTCTCTAAACTTTTATGCTCAGGGAACAGTTAATGGTGTTGTTAATGATGCCATTACTGGCGAATCATTAATAGGTGTAAATATTGTTTATGCAGCTGGTAAAGGGGTTGTTACAGATATTGATGGTGAATATAGTATTGAACTTGAAAACGGTTCTTATACTTTGACAATATCATATGTTGGTTATATTAGTCAAACTAAGGATATTAAAATCAATAATAATGATCTAACAGTTAATATTGATTTGAAAAATGTAACTCTAAATGAAGTTGAAGTTGTTGGTGATTTAGCCAAGTCACGTGAAACTCCAGTTGCATTTAGTACCATTAGTCCTGTTCAGATTGAGGAACAGCTAGCAGCACAGGAAATTCCCATGTTGTTAAACTCAACTCCAGGAGTTTATGCAACTCAACAAGGTGGAGGTGATGGTGATGCAAGGATAAATATTAGAGGGTTTAGTCAGCGTAATGTTGCTGTTATGATTGATGGATTACCAGTTAATGATATGGAGAATGGCTGGGTTTATTGGTCAAATTGGTTTGGCTTGGATGCTGTTACTCAAACTATTCAAGTACAGAGAGGGCTTGGTGCTTCAAAGCTGGCCCTTCCTTCCATTGGAGGTACCATGAACATCGTAACAGCTGGTATTTCTCAGAAAAGAAAGATTAAGATTAAACAAGAAGTAGGAGATAATGGATTTCTCAGGACATCTGTAGGATATACAAGTGGTATGCTAAAAGGTGGTTGGGGAATTACAGCTGCTGGTTCATATAAAAGAGGTAATGGCTGGGTTGATCAGGCATTTACTGAAGGATGGTTTTATTATTTGAAAATAGACAAGAAATTTGGTAAACATCTTGTTAGTGTTACAGCAATGGGAGCACCACAGGAGCACGGACAACGTAGATATTTGAAGCCTATTGCAACATATGATGCTGATTATGCTGCTGAGCAAGGTGTTACAGCAAGTCCGGGAGAGTACTTTGCATCAACTTATATTGATACTGTATCAATGGTTAATAAAGGACTTAGATATAATTCCGATTGGGGAAGGTACACAGACCTTTCTGGTAAAGAAATTACCTTGAACGACAAAAAGAATTATTATCACAAGCCACTTTTTACCCTTCGCCATTTTTGGAGTGCAAGTAAGAAATTCTACTTATCAAATATTGTTTATTTGTCTATGGGTAATGGTGGAGGAACATCTCTAAAAAGATCTGTAAGAGCACCCCAGTATATTACTGATGAAGGACAAATAAACCTACAGGACTATTATGATATTAATGTAAATAATGTTGATCCTTTGTACCCAGATGAATCTAAATCATATCAATATCTACGAAGTAATATAAACAATCATAACTGGGTTGGTCTATTATCAACTTTTAACTATACCATAAGTGATGCCTTTGTTTTATCTGGTGGTATTGATTTGAGAAGATATGTAGGATCTCATTATGAAGAGGTATATAACCTCATGGGTGGTAATTATACATTAGATAGTTATAATTCAAACCGTGATCCATTCACACAGCTTCGTGAAGGTGATAAAGCTAACTATCACAACGATGGGGTAGTAGAGTGGGGTGGTATCTTTACTCAATTGGAATATAAAGAAGGTAATTTTTCGTCCTTTGTTAATTTAACGGCTGCCTATACTGGTTATAAAAAGATTGATTATTTCGCACCCAGAGAGCTAAAGGTAAATGACACCGTTCTAGCGATAGAATATGGTAAAGAGGTGGAGTATGACGGAGTTGTATATAATGATAATTCTCCAGGACTTAAGTGGGCTGAATCTGATTGGAAATGGATACCAGGATTCACTTTAAAAGGAGGTGCAAATTACAATTTGAGTGGAAAATCAAATTTGTTTATGAACCTTGGATTTTTGTCAAAAGCTCCTGTATTTAATAATGTATATGATCGTTACACTGTTACTCTTCTTCGTGAGATAGAAAATGAATATATAAGGGCCATTGAGTTAGGATATTCTTATAAAAGCAGAATATTTGCCTTAAACACAAATGCCTATTATACCGTTTGGGAGAATAAACCAGGTCAGCCTGTTTCTTACCCTATCAATGATGATGAGATGGGTTATGGAAATATCCAAGGAATGGATGCATTACATATGGGTATTGAATTTGATTTCTCTTTCAAAATATTGGAGAATTTAAAACTTGAAGGATTAGCATCCATTGGCGATTGGCGATGGACATCAGCGGATTCAGTAAAACTCTATGATGACAATAACCAACTGGTAAGAACGGAGTATTTTAATGCAAAAGGTGTACACGTTGGTGATGCTGCTCAAACACAGTTTGGCTTGAATGTCAGATATGAAATCATTAAAGGGCTTTATGTGAGTGGAAGAGCTACATATTTTAATAGGTATTATTCTGATTTTAATCCTTTTGATTTAAATCCTGACAAGTTCCCTGAATCATTTGATGCAGATGGTAATCCGGTGGATGCATGGAAAACTCCAGCTTTTACACTTGTTGATTTTCACACAGGTTACACATTGTATTTGAAGAAAACACGTTTTGATATTCGAGCAAGTGTTCTTAATGCATTCAACGAAAAGTATATTTCGGATGCACGTGATAACGATAGCTACTCAACTACTAGCCACAGTCACGATGCTATGTCAGCAGGTGTATTCTTTGGTTTAGGACGAAGATTTAATGTTTCATTAGCAATTACATTACCATAAGTATTATATGCTGATGTGCAACTTTTAATATGAATTCTTGATCTAGGTTGTAATTAAGCAATA
>CALCGQ010000311.1 GCA_937901015.1 uncultured Bacteroidota bacterium
AAACAATAATGTGTGCTGCAATTGTGATGGATATAAGCAAGAGAAAGGCAGCCATTAAGGCTCTGGTTGAAAGCGAAGAAAAGTTTCGCAAGATTCTTCAAAGTACACCATTACCACTTTGCTATGTTGATAAAAATGGGTCTTTTGATTATATAAATGACCGGTTTATAAAAGTTCTGGGGTATGACAAGAATGATATACCTGATATTGAAACATGGTGGCTAAAAGCATATCCAGATGAAAAGTATAGAGAAAAGGTAAGAAGCGACTGGAACAAATTTATACTTGAGGCAGGTAAAACTAATGAAGATATTCCATCTGAAGTATATCAGGTGTATTGTGGAGATGGCAAAACCCGTCATATAATTATTTCCGGAATAACCTTTGGTGATGAATTCTTAGCTACCTTTCTTGATATAACAGCACAAAAGATGGCTGAAGAAAAACTTATAGATAATCAGGAACATCTTGAAGCCATGATCAAATCTAGGACCAAAGAACTAGAAGAAAAAAACAAGGAACTTGATAATGCATTAAAAGTATTTGTTGGCAGAGAACAAACCATTCGAGATCTACAAAAAAAGATCAGGATACTTAAAGGAAGTTCAGAATAGATTAAAATTTAAATTATGGATAATTTGAAAGGTCTAAATAAGAATCAATTAATTGAAGAAGTTAAGAGATTACAACATATAATTTCCAATAATAAAAATACATCTTCTGGTATTGAAAATAATCTATTTAATGATCAATTTGCTTACCTAAGTGGCATTGATAATCATTTTATGTTGTTAATGGAACAATCTCCCTCCGTTATTGAGATCTATTCACGGGAGGGTTTACAAATAGCAGTTAACAAAGCTTACGAAGTATTATGGGGGGTTCCTGCTTCCACAACAGTGGGCAAATTTAACGTCTTGAAAAGTAAAGAAGTTATTGAAACAGGTTTGATTGAGTATCTTAACAGAGCTTATAAAGGTGAATCGGTAAAAGTGCCAGAGTATAAGTTTAATCCCAAAGGTAAGACTGAATCAGGTGGGTTTGGTAGAGAAAGATGGTTATCAACACATGTATTTCCTTTAAAGAACAAAAATGGAGATGTTATAAATATTGTTATTACTCACGAAGATATATCGGATAGAAAAGAGATTGAATTCGAACTAAATAAAAGCGATAAACGGTTTTTTGACCTATTTGAAACAATTAATAGTGGTGTTGCCATATATAAGGTTAAAAATGATGGCAAGTCTGGCAAAGATTATATTATACAGGACTTTAACAAAGCTGCACTAGAACTTGAGGGGCTTACAAAAGACCAAGTAAGAGGCAAAAGCTTAATTGAACTAAGACCTAATATCGATAATTTCGGGCTAATCCCAATTTTTAGAGAAGTTTGGAAAACAGGTAAGTCTGCTTTCTTCCCTGCCAAGGAATATGTGGATGATAGATATGCAAATTATTATGAAAATAGAGTTTTTAAATTAAGTTCTGGAGAAATCGTTGCAGTATACGATGATGTCACCGAAAAGGAAAATGCTCATAATGAGGTAAGGAAAAGTCAAGAAAGGTTTGATATTGCAATGAAGGCCTCAAAGGATGGATTATATGATTGGAATTTAGTAACAAATGAAATTTATTTTTCCCCAGGATGGAAAGGAATTCTTGGGTACAAGGACAATGAACTATCAAACGACTTTTCTATTTGGGAAACTCTAACTGAGCCAGATGATGTAGCAAAATCATGGGCCATGTTAAACGATTTGATCAATAAAAAGATTGATCGTTTTGAAATGGAATTTAAGATGAAGCATAAGGATGGTCATTGGGTAGATATTCTTTCTAGAGCTGAATCAATATTTAATGATGAAGGGAAGGCAATAAGGGTAATAGGTACTCATGTTGATATCTCTGAACTAAAAAGTGTTAAAAGAGAGATAGAACTAATAAGTGCTGCAATTGAGAATTCTGATACTGCTTATGATATTATTGATAGCACCGGTAAATTTATCTATGTAAATAAAGCTTTTCTAAATCTGTGGGGTTATGATAATAAAGATGAAATAATAGGTGTCAAACCTGAAGATATAGTAACCGAAACAACGGCACCAAAGGAAATCCAGAGAAAAGTCTTAGAGCATGGGGAATTTTCTAAAGAAGTATTAGCTAGAAAAAAAAACGGAGACTATTTTGATGCTCTAATATCCGCTTTTCTCTTTAAGGATGAAAATGAGGATGTTTATTATTGTACTGAAACGGCTGATATTACTGAACAAAAAAAGACTAGAGAGTCTTTAAAAGAAAGTGAAGAAAGGTTCAGGGGATTATTCGAATCTAAACTAATTGGACAAATGTTTTGGAATGCCGATGGAGATATCACTGATGCAAATCAAGCATTTCTAGATATGATGGGCTATACAATTGAAGAGTTAATAAACAAAGATGTGGATTGGAAAGATATGACTCCCCTAGAATATGCTGAGAAGGATGAACAATTATTAGCTGAACTAGTCGAAAAAGGAGTTATTACACCCTTTGAAAAGGAATATTTCCATAAAGATGGTCACCGCATTCCT
>CALCGQ010000312.1 GCA_937901015.1 uncultured Bacteroidota bacterium
TCCATAACTTCATCTTTTTCATTCATTGACAATAAGATATTATATTAATGTATGCTTCCGGTTTGCCAGAGTAAGTTTGGTTTTGAATCACCCACTGTATAATAAATACATCCCTTCATAATATCGAATAAAACAGTTCTTCTTTCAAAACCTCCGACTGATTTGGCTTTTATATTAATATGTTCTTCCATGAGAATTTTCATTATCGAATCTAGGTTATCTTTTCCGATAGTGTCGTTTTCTCGTTTTAGCACATTGGCTCCTCCGACTATGCAAATCTCAATATTTCCTTTGCTGATCCCAAAGCTTTTTAGTTTACTTAACATTTCTTCGATGGCATTAGCAGCATAACGGGTAGTATGCAACTGATTATTGGCTGGACATTTGCCAGGTAATAATACATGAGCCATTACTCCAATTTTTTTCACTGAATCAAAAGAAGTAATTACCACACATGAACCGATTGCACCTGAGTTAAGTATTGTATCAAGACCACCAGAACATACTTCTCCTGTATTAACATATTGCATGATTTTTGCCATACTTAATTATTTCAACTTAGTACCTTTTGATATAATCCTGTTAATTAGTCATTATATTTTCTGTAGTTATGCTAATTAAGTGTAGGTATATCCTAAGACACTGGCATTATCTACAGTTATTGCGTAAAATAATTCTGCATTTTTTTCTCAATTATCAGTAAAAAATGTCACTTTATTAACCAGATTATTATATAAAAGATATATAGTTAAATATATTTTAATCAGCGAGTTGTGGTGTTGAGTATAAGATTGTCACCAAATATAATAAATTATTTGTTACAATTGTATTAGTAAACCCCATTAATAAGTTAAGGAGGCTTAAGTAATTCTCATATAGTGCTATGTGTTTAACTTGTAAAGGCGGAGTATCCGTTATACATCGGAGATATGTTAAATTGAGTCATACATATTCCAAAATTATAATAATTGTATCATATGAATCGTCTGCCTAATATCTGGATTAAATTGCAAGTCGAACATATGCTATCAGATATTTTCAGGCTCTAGGCTTATTCATTAGTTTTTAATAACTATTTCCGTATAGGTGATACTTTCAATAATTACATTGATAAAATACATCCCGGAATGGAATCCACTCATATTAACTCTAATTTGAAAAGAAATGAAAGAGTACGTTTCTATCTGGTCTCTTTTTTAACTGATATTGATATTCCTTTTTGATTATAGCTTTCAATTATTATGTGATCGGAGGTTGGGTTTTGATAGATTTCAATAGGCTTTTTGAGGTTTTCATGGTTTTCAATCGCTGTAGCTTGCTGAAGAAAGCATAAATTAGTCTGTTCATACAAGTATACTAGTAAATTGGAACAAATTAAAGCTTGCATCAGAAGTCGTAGATGCACAATAAAATCTATTTTCGATATTCCTGAATAAACTCTCATTTAGGCAAATTTGATACACATCGCACACTCAAACCAAGCTCCTTATAATAATTATTATCACGGGTGATACCGTCATTATAGGCGCTTAAAACACGGGTCCACGGATAATCAGAATCATATTCAGTTGCTGTCCAAAATGCACCAATGTTACCTAATTCTCCGAAATTGTATTCCTCAGATACCCCCCCAGGAGTTGCTAAAAATCCACTACTATTAGTTCCATTTAATATAGCCCACCCAATTGTGGATTTCAGTTGAAGGCCTACATCTCCTTCACGATATCCATCCGTATCGGCATCACTTTGACTCATTCCAAAATGCATTTCCAGCACTTTCCATTCATCATCTGAGGGTAAATGCCATCCTTCAGGACAGGCTGTAATTGCATCTTCCCAATTATAAAGCCTACCATAAAAATATCCATTTGTAGAATTATTGTTATACCAAGACGAGCTACTTGTCTCATAATTAAGGTTTTCAATAAACCATGTTTGGCTACCAATTTCAAGGATGTTATAGGATTGTCCATCCCTAGGGTCGATGAAATGGTTACCAGCACCAACATAAATGTAGTATTCTTTGGTTTCGGTATCCGATAAAAGACCTTCATTTTGAACAGTTAGTGATACTGTATACTCTCCTTCATCATAATATATATGTGTTGGATTTTCTTGAGTACTGATAATGCCATCACCAAACCACCAAAGCCATAGTGATGGGTAATTAGAGGATTGATCAAAGAAGTCTACTGTAAATGGAGCTATTCCATTTGTTGGTTCAGCAAAAAAGTCTGCTTCCGTAGGTACTGAACTTCCTATTACATTTATATAGTATTCTTTAATTTCAGTATCAGGTGGATCAATGGTTCCAGTTGCCGTAAGAGTAACCGTAAATTCTCCTCCCTGAGTGTAAGTATGAGAAGGATTTTGCAGTATACTTGTTTCACCATCACCAAATTCCCATTGCCAGGATGTGGCATTAGTAGATTCGTCAATGAAGTTAACCAATAGGGGAACATCTCCACTAGTAGTATCGGCATAAAAATGAGCTATTGGAGGAATAGGGTCTTTTAGACATGCCTGAAAAACTAGTGTATATAAAGCAAAAATGCTAATTAATCCGATAAGAATAGATTTAGTTTTCATAATAATTTAGTATTTAAATTAAATGATGATATATATACATATAACTTAAGTTAAGGTTGTATAAAGATATATTAGAGATATAGGTTTTCCAAACTAAATGATTAAGCGTATTGGTTTAACTAGCATTCGTGAAGGTTTATTTATTATCTGAAATTCCAAATGATGGAATTCTTTTACTTGATATGGAGAACCAAAGAATTGAATCTGTCAATTTCGTTAATACAAAAGGTCAAATACTAGTTCATTTAACTAAAGTGATTGTAGTGTTTTCTTTAATTAGCATTATTATTCCATTCTGGATATTTCAGATTGATTGCATACAGGTATTATTTTTGTGATTTCATATATTAGGTTAAATAAGGTTGGGGTGCGTCTATGGGTATTGGCGCACCTTTTTTTGTGCCGCTAATTCAATAGAGTTTTAAACCATTTTTCAAATTTCTGCCTTTTATAGGGTGTAGCATTTTCAGCACCTATGTCAAGATAATTTGTGAAACTAACCATATCAGCATTTTCCTTGCTTATTATCATTATCATGATGGCAGAACCATAGTCAATATTAACCTTCATAGCTAATACTGTTAACGCATCTATCTCATTAATCCAAGAATCCGCTACTTCATCTTTACCATCACTCATCTTAATAATGAATTCCTCCTTAGTAAATCCAGTTCCATCATAGTAATAATGTATGTCGTCAAACAAATCTGAACTTTTCGGGTCAAAATTTATTAGAGTATTAA
>CALCGQ010000313.1 GCA_937901015.1 uncultured Bacteroidota bacterium
TTATTCTCTAAGATCACAAAATTGTGAAGCCAGCAATGCTGTTTCAACAAAATCATCTGATGATGCAGCCATATTTTTCACAAGTGGAAGTACCGGTCCGGCCAAAGCCGTATTATACAAAAACAGCATGCTGCATTCTCAAATTGAGATACTAAGAGATCATTTCGGTTATAAAGCTGATGAAGTAGATTGCGTTACTTTTCCGTTAACTGGTCTTTTGGTAATGTGCTTGGGACTTTCAATTGTATTTGCAGATATGAATATGACCAAACCTTCTACCTTGAAACCCAAGCTGCTTGTACAAAATATTAATGATTATAATTGCTCACATCTATTTTGTTCACCAATGGTATTAAGAAAGCTGGCTGAATATGGAAATGCAAATAATATAAAACTTCCTTCATTAAAGCGAGTAATGACCGCCGGAGCAATCGTGCCACCCGACTTAATACAAAGTATCATAAATCTTTTATCATCGGATGCTGAAATTCATACACCTTATGGTGCAACAGAGGCCCTACCTGTAACAGATATAACCGGAAAAGAGCTGCTCAACATGTATTCAGATGATAGTGTTTTTTCAGAAGGAATTTGTATAGGATACCCCATCGAAGGTATTGAGATAAGAATAATTAGAATTAGTGATGAGGAGATTCCTGATTACGGTAAGATAGATGAATTGATATCAAATGAGATTGGCGAAATCATTGTGAATGGATCTGTGGTTACCCAAGAGTATTTAATTACAGAAAATCCTCGGATGTCTAAAATATGGGATGATCAAATTAATAACTATTGGCATAGAATGGGTGATTTGGGAAGAAAGGATGCTGAAGGTCGAATATGGTATTATGGAAGAAAATCACAAAGGGTTATTACCAATTACCGAACTCTTTATACTATTCCTGTTGAGGCAATATTTAATGGTCATCCTGAGGTTTTCAGATCTGCACTAGTTGGGGTTTCTAATCACAACAATGAATTCAAAAGACCAGTAATATGCATTCAGCCGTATAAAGAGATCGGAAAAAAGTGGAAAAAGCATATAATATCTGAGTTGATTCAACTTGCTAAAGAAAATGATATCAACATCGATAAATTCATATTCACTAAAGATTTCCCGGTAGATCCTAGACACAACGCCAAGATATATCGTGAGAAATTAGCACAATGGGCACAAAAATGAAAGTTCTTGTTACAGGAGGAGGTGGTACTGTTGGTAAGTCAATTATAAGAGGACTTATTAATAGAAATTATACAATTACAAGTTTGGCTCGTAGAGCTTACCCTGAGTTAGAAAAACTTGGAGTCGAACAGTTGGAGGTGGATATCAGAGATTATGAGAAAGTGAAGCCCGCTTTAGTAGATAAGGACGCAGTTTTTCATGTTGCTGCAAAAGTAGGACTATGGGGTAAATATGATGAATTCCATAGCACCAATGTAATTGGCACTGAGAATATTATAAAGGCATGTACAGTAAATCAAATTAAGTATTTGGTATACACAAGTTCAGCAAGCGTGGTCTTCGATGGTAAAAATATAGTTAACGGTAATGAATCACTACCATACCCTTCTATTCCAATATCAAATTACACAGAAACAAAGGCTCTCGCTGAACAGTTGGTACTGAAAGCAAACTGTTCATCACTAAAAACCTTATCCTTACGACCTCATCTGGTTTGGGGGCCAGGAGATAATCATATCGTTCCTGGAATATTAAGAAGAGCAAAAGCAGGTACTCTAAGACAAATTGGTGCAAATGAATACTATATAGACACAACCTATATTGATAATCTTTGTGATGCTCACTTATGTGCGCTTGATGCCTTAAGCAACAGCATTGCAGCTGATGGACAAGCTTACTTTATTTCAAATGATGAACCAATCAAAATATGGGATTTTATTAATTCCATTCTTAAGGCACATGGTATGTCACCCATTAATAAAAAACTGTCGGTAAGAAGTGCATTAGCTATCTCCTGGTGTTTGGAAAATTATCACAAAATATTCCTGCCTAATAAAGAACCAGCATTGACTCATTTTGCAGTAAATGAAGTTATTACCTCACATTGGTTTGATATCTATAAGGCAAAAAAAACATTATCATATCATCCCAAGGTATCCATTGAACAAGGGCTAAAGAATCTAAGCCAGTATATTACATAGTACAATATTTAGTGATTGTTGGAGCGAAAAACAATCGTAAATTCTTTGGCTTTTTGTATTCTATTATGTATATTTACTCAACCTTTCTATAAAGTACATGTATCCGAACCATGCCGCTTTCATCTGGATTGGAAAAAGCAGTGGGATGCGGACCAACAGGCGCCCCTTGTTCTATCCAAATGGTATTTTTATCAATAATCTTTATTAACGACTGAATTACCATTTTCCTATTACCATTTCCAATGGTAAAATCAATCCAACCAGGATCTTTTGTCATATCCAAAGTATAAGAATTAACAAAAACACCTTGCCCACTCTGGTAGAACATAATAGAACTATCCGGTTTAAATTCATATGTAATTTTATTTTTAGAATCCTCCCAGAACCCTATAAGGTCTGTAGTATTTTCCTGAGATAATGCGGTACCGTATGATATAAATAATAATACTGTTAAAAAATTTAACCTCTTCATGATTCTTTTATTGATAGTATATGTGGACAAAACTACAAAATCATATCTTATTTGTCTTCGTTCCAGATTATGACATCACTCATAAACTGATCTAATTTGATTCTGTAACCAGATCTAGATTGTTGCTTTTTATTAAGTTGAAGTTTTTTTTCGACTGATAATATTAGCACATACGAATTAACCGTATTTTCACAAAAAATTATTTTATGAAAAAACTACTCTTTATCCTTCCAATAATTATTATGCTTGGTTCTTGTAGCACTCTTGAAGTATACTACGATCAAGATCAAAATATTGACATAGGAAAATTCAAAACATTCAGCTTTTACCCATGGGATTGGAAGCATGGATTCCAAATAAATGAATACGACAAACAAACAATATTAATGGCATTGCAGGATGACCTCGAAAGTAAAGGTTATACTTACATGAAAGAAGGTGGAGAACTTGCTGTTTCTATTTTCCTAACACTTGAAGGTAAAGTAAGTTACGAAGCATATACTAATCACTATGGTGGTTGGGCTGGTTATGGTGGCGGCTGGGGCTATTCAGGATATGGATACGGATATGGTTATGGTACAGGATATGGTTCAACAACCGTAACTCAGCGTAACTATGCTCAAGGAACACTTATTGTTGATGTCTTCGATCTTTCCAATAAACAATTAATTTGGCAGGGTATTGGCTCCAAGGAGATAGAACATGATTTGGAAAAACGCGACAAAACATTACCTAAAACTGTTGTTAAAATAATGGCAAATTTTCCAGATTCTAATTAGATATAAAAATCACACAGAAATTTAAAAACAATGAAAAAATTAATACTCCCGTTTCTTATTATACTTTTTCTTACATCTTGTAACCCATGGAAATATATTGGAGAATATGATCATGAAGTGGATTTCAGTACATACAAAACATTTGGATTATTAAACTGGGATAAGTTTAATGACAGTCAGGTTCCTCCACAAACAAAAGAGTATATTCTACTTTCCATAAAAGGTGAAATGGAAAAACGAGGATATATATATCAAAAAGATAATGCGGATTTACAAGTGTCAGTTTATATAATTATAAATGAAGAAACAAGTTATTCGGCTTATTCTGATAAAGTTGCCGGTTATTCTGGCTATGGATCTGTTGGTGTTGGTGTAAGTGTTGGATCTGGTGGTGCTGGAGTTGGTGTTGTTGGATATGGTATGCCAACTATGTATCCTTATACGGCTGTTAAACATGATTATAATGTTGGTACTGTAGTGGTTGATTTATGGGATCATAGCAAAAAGAAACAGGTTTGGCAGGGAGTAGCATCAGGCAGGGTTGCTCATGACGAAGCAAAAGAAGGAAGGGTAAATAGTAGCATGTCTCGCCTATTCCAGACATTACCTGTGAAGCCAGTGAAGAAGAAGTAAATGGTTATTACTGAACTCAAAAAGAGATCACATACCAACCATAGTAAGAAGTTGGTAAAACGCTACATTAAGCTAGAGTTATTGATTAGTGAACTCAATAAAAGAGATATACCTTCTGAAATTGCAAAGACAGTAAATCAGGAAGTAGATAAGGCCAATATATTATCAGATTTAGATAGATTGTTAACCAAGCAACTTCGAAAGTCGCAGTGGAGTATTCTTAGGATAATTGAAAAAGAACTCAAATTGGTACCCAAGAACCATTACATGAATAGGTGGATGGCAATTGGTATGTCAGCTTTTGGAATTCCTATGGGTGTATCTTTTGGGGCAAGCTTTAACAATATGAGTTTCATAGGAATTGGTATTCCATTGGGGATGGTTATTGGCATGGCCATTGGCTCTGGAATGGACAAGAAAGCAAAAGAAGAAGGCAGACAACTGGATATTGATGCTAACTTTTAAGAAAACAATGGAGCACAAATGATACTAGCTTATTGTTACTGTGCAGACACTAACTCAAAATGTGGTCTATCATCAAACGTTTGATCCAATAATATAATCCCATCCATATCCCAATTTCCTCCCCATCTTATTTTGTGGGAAATTTTGTTTTGTTGATATAACATTTCCGAAACAGCATGGATTATTCCTGATAAATAACTCAAGTGCTCATTGTCCCAATTGGCAGCACCATCAAAATAGGGATAGATATCAGCTGCCAAAGAAGGTGCTTGGTTATGCTTCCCCTTTCTAGTAATGCCATCGATTTTACTTTTCCCCTCATCAAAAAGTTGTTTTTGTCTTTCAATACTACGATGACCTTCGGAAATACCAAAATCCACATTTGTGATTTTGATCGCCTCATTCATAATTAACTGAAGATCATAGTGGCATGTAGCCAAGGATGCTTTGCTTTTTCGTCCGAATTTATACATAACTCATTATTAAAACTATTTCAAATCGTAAACTTCAAAACTATTATTTTATTTCAAAGAAAATAAACTCATTGTTAGTTTAGAAGCATAATCCTTATCCAAACTAAGAAATATTATTGATGCCATTGCTCTTAGTTCTGAGATTTCAGGACTGCTTAATTTGTTGGAAAACTGATTTTTAAGCTCTTCGATTGAATAACTAAGCAATATTGAAATAGGTTTACTACCGTACTGAGAATATTGAAAGGGTTTAAAACTACGGACCAGCAATAGTACCTTAGTTTGAAACTCAATTGGTAGTAAGGATCTGTATTCATTGGATATGGAAAGCAGTTTATCAGGTAGAGCATTTGCCAGCTCCCCAATATTGGATATTCCTTTGTTTTTGAGGATGGTTCTCCAATAAGTACTAATACCTTTAATGTGTCGTATATCTACTTCTGATAATTGTTCAAGTACAATCCTGCTCGTGGTATTTGATGTCCAATTATCTGACTGAGGAAGATTAGGAAAGGGATCGCCATATTTGTAAGATACCTCCAGTTCCCAATTATCATCACTTGGATACCTTTGTGAGTTCAGTAAATTTGGATCAAAAGTATCATTGTCATCATCCGAGATAAGGATTTCTTTTCCAAATTTGACCTTTACATTATTAAGTTGCATGCCTGCCTGAGCTCCAGAAGAATTTGCAACTTCAAAGGCAAACTTTAGCTCGCCATGAAGTTGCAAAATCAATTCATCAATATCAAAGTTACTTAATGTACTCATGAAACAGTTTTAAAATTAATCTCAACTTCACCATATACATTTGCCTTAACCTGTGATGTTTGCGGATCCTTATCCGTTGGAGGTTTCACAAAAAAGTGAACATTCCTCATTTCAGTCGGACGAGCAAGCCCGATGAATCCTGGAAATTTCCGCTTGACAAAAATCCGTGATAAACTAGGTCGTGGGTCTCCCACAACAGGATCTCCGGGATCTTCTTCACCCTCTTCAACCTGAAGTATTTCAAAGTTAAGCTTAGCATTTATCCTACCAGCGTCAACAATAACTCTTGTGGCACCCTTTGAAAATACATTACTGAGAACATCGTATTGCTTCTTTCCTAGTATATTTTTAACACTTCGATATATTTCAATTACATCCTCTTCGGTTAAAGAGGATCCCTTGGGTTGATACCCAGTGTAAAAATTAATGGTGGGGTGTTCATCAATATTCTTTTCTGGATTTGCTTTTTTGTAATCCAGACCTTTTTTTATGAGTGAACCACCTTCCCCATCTGGAAAAAGCCTTTTGATTTCATTTTCAACCGACTGACCATCAATCACTAAATCTGTGAAAACATCTATCTGTTGTGACAATAGTTCACCTAGCTGTTGCCAGTCTTCTTCCTGATTTACACTCGTTGTAATAACAGCTTCGAATGTATCTGAAATTAGTTTTGACACGAAATCTGAGAACCCAAGTTCAACTGGATTACTGATTAATTCAGCCATAGCGATCTAGTCGTTTAGAGGTAAATAATCAGTCTTGAAATTAAGTCTGACCAATCCAAAGATATTCACTCTGCTTCCTGACTTATCCTGATTTACTTTCTCTGCAGTGCTGATTTTAACACTACTATAAGCAGTAGATGCCGAAGCTTTACACCACAATGAAACTAGACCACCTGTTCGAGCTTTAGCCTTGAAAGAAAAGTTTTTTCTATTGTACGATTTAGCTTTACTCTGATAGAAAGAAGAACCATAAGTATTGAAAGTAAGTCTGGTTTCAATTAAACCATCTTCCACAACAAGTCTGAGGATACCCTGTTTAACCATTTCCTTGAGTAAATCATACTTGTTAGCGGCGATTCGCATACAAACAGCTTCAAGGATTGCATCGTATTTCGCTTGATCAATGGTTCCATTTGTTGGTACTACATTTTCATTGGTAGTTCCTTCAATTTTTAACGCATCTTTCAGTTTTGCAACTTCTCCATTTGCTCCTGTTGTTAGGGTAGCAGTTGGTTTCAGCTTAGTGGGTTCTTCACTGTCTTCACTTGCATCCGGTGGAGGAAGTATTAATGACAGGAATTGCATTATTTCATCACCCCCAATATCATCTTTAGTGTCGTTAATGTATTGGGTAAGCGATTTGCTCACTTCTTTTAATAAAGAAATATAAGCTTGGGTTTGACGCATATTTGATGATACTAGAGCATCAAAAACGTCAGTTACTAATTTTGTTGTGAACTCCGGAAATCCAATTTCCGACAAGCGACTAGCTTGGTTCACTGCATCTGCAGTTGCCATAATAGTTTGTTTTTGTTTGTTTGTTGTTTATTGCTTGTTGCCCGTTTTAGCAAACGAACTTGCACAAATATATGCCATTAGATCCTCAAAAGCAAATTGTTAGGTATTTTTGTTTACTATCATCTGTACATATTCACATTAATTGTGATATTCAATAACCTAAATTCTTACTTTTTAAGAAAGATATTATCCTTAGAGGATATGCTTTCTGTTTTAGTAAAGAAACACATGTAACCAAGGATAAATAATGTATATGGAAACATGTATATATATTCGATGAAAATAAGAAGTATGACTTATTTGCAAATAAATATTATACAGATTAACAACCATTAAAAACATTATTTAGAATAAATCCAAATTGGATATTCCTATAATTATTGATAGAGAATAGGAAAAAGAAGTAAGATTTATTGGGGTTTATTACTAATTAAATTCTCAATTCTTATTCTGTGATATCGCTGAAGGATTACCGGGTATAAGTTCCCAATAATATTTATGATGGATACCATTATTACAAGAAGATGATATCCATAAAAAAGAAGGATTATTGATGCTATTAATACGGTGACACCTGAAATAAAATGACCAAATTCAGATTGTTTTGATTGATAAATAAAGTTCGATAAACCTTTTCTGGTTCCATCAAAATATTTTCTCCTATTTTTCTTTCTACCCCAATAAATCATCAAAAAGATATTGTAATACTTTACACCAAGTAACTTGTGAAAATACTCCAACCTTCCTGGGTTTTTTAGCCGGTAATAACCAGGTGGAAGTAGTTTATTGGTTGGATATACAAAACCTGGAAATGCAAATATTCCAGTTATAAATAGGGTAAGAAGAAACGAATACATAAAAATTTCAAACGAATCATAACTTTGCTTTTGTGACAATATCAAAAGTCTCAATAGGTCAATTGTTCTATATATCAAAAACAGAGAAAACAGTGGGAATAGTATTTTCTTAACAATCTTCATCTTCTAAAATTATCGCAACCAATATAGTAAATTACATTTAAATATTTCATCTAACAAATTCCAAGAATCTAAGGCTAACAGAGTTATATAAAGATTGAAGAAATATCATCCGTTACTTCAGTCGTTTTCTGTGATTCTACATGTATTAAACACCACTTGGTTAATGCCTTAAATAACAATTTACCTGATTCCAAATTCCTAACATTTACGACCCTATTGGAATATTTTCCATCAAAGTCACGAACATAAGTCTCGATTTCAAGCTTTTCATTTAAGTAAGCAGAGCGAAAATAATCAAGATGATGTGTTGCAATAACCCAAATATACTTCTTAGCCGGTATTTTCCCTTCAATTGCTTTGAACCAATGGTTCTTACTTATTTCCTGAACCAACTCAACATAACGTATGTTATTTACATGATTAAGTTCATCAATATCTGAAGGTTGCACTATGTATTCAATACTATACTTTTTCATAATTACTATAATCCATATTTATCAATCAAATAAATAATTGCAGCCATGTTACCAGATCCCAATTGAAGTTCTCTGATATGAACTTTATCAAATGTATCATAAGCACTATGGTGCAAATCCATATAACGCTGAGGATCTGTCCGATAACCCATCAATGGTACACCTAACTGTTTTAGAGGACCAATATCAACACCACTTCCACCTTTTTTGATATAATTAATACCATATGGCTCCAGTAATTCATAATATTTAGAAATTAAGTTTACAATGCTATCACTTGCATCAATGGAAAATCCTTCAGGAGTGAATCCTCCTGCATCAGCTTCTAATGCCAGATAATTATTAATGCTGTTATCTTCAGAATATTTCAAATATGCATTTGCCCCAGATTGAAATAATTCCTCATCCATATACATAATTGCTCGAATTGACCTACGGTTATTCAATCCAAGTTCCTTAAATATTCTAAGCACATCAGCAGCTTGCACACAGCCAACACCATCGTCATGTGCACCCGGGCTGTTGAACCAGGAATCGATATGCCCGGCAACAATTATATATTCATCAGGAAACTCACTTCCCTTGATGTCAGCAATCAAGTTGTAGGTATTAATTTGCTCAAAGTACTCGGCATCAATTTTCATCTTAACCTTAACTCCGTTTTCTTTTTCCATTGCAGTACTCAATAGATTTGCATCTACTGTGCTAATTGCTGCACAAGGAATTTTAATGTCCTTAAACCCTGTTGATCCGGTATGGGGAAATGTATCAATTCGTGTTCCCACAGATCTAACCAACACCCCAACAGCTCCCATTTCAGCAGCAACCCTTGGTCCATAATATCGTTGGTCAATTGCACTGCTATATACACTGAACGTATTTACTAACTTCAAATTTACCGGTCGGTTATAAAAAACAATCTTGCCTTTAATATTTTCAACTCCCAATGTCTTAACTTCATCCAGACTTTGAACCTCAATCACATCTGCCAATAATCCATTTTCAGGTGTTGATAGCGATGGCCCCAATGCATCTGCCCTAAGCTTTACTTCTTTTTCAGCCACAAGAAAACTAACCTCTGTACTATTGCACTTCCATGCAGGAGTGCTAAACTCCTGAAGAAATACATTATCTGCTCCAAGGTTTTCAAAATATTCTTTCATGAAGTTTACCGCAATAACCGACTCTTCGGAACCTAACAAACGACCAGGAGCATATTCACATAAATAATCCAGATTATTATAAGCAACATCGCTAAGAAGCACATTGTCAAAGATATCTCTGATAACTTCTTCATCAGAGTTTTGAGGAAATGAAAGATTACTGATGGATAACAATAATAATAGATAAAGAAGCTTTCTCATTTTATTTTTTGCTGATAAAAGTAGAAAAATAAACCACTATGCACCATAAGTCCAATGGTTTTATTACTCAAGTGAAATTCGACTGGATAATTTTCAAACTGTTCAAAGAAGTCAGGTTATGAAATACCAAAGCAGAAATACCCTCCAACTTCAGTCCTCAGTAATCGGTCTCCAGTCCCCTGTCTCCTGTATTCGGTTCTCGCTCAAAATAAAATATGGAATAACTTTATGACTATTGCCTATGTAAAATGGAATACTTTTGCCTAATGGTAAGTGAAATTAAAATAGAAGAAGTATTTTCACAAAAATGGCCGATAATAGATGTTCGTTCACCCGGTGAATATGACAGAGGACACATCCCTAACTCCATTAATATTCCGTTGTTTTCAAACGATGAAAGAGCTCAAGTTGGAACTATTTATAAGCAACAATCAAAAGAGGCAGCAATTAAAAAAGGTTATGATTTTGTGGAGCCAAATCTGGACAAATTCATTAGCCAGTCTAGTAAAGTAGCTCCCAATGGCAAAGTTATTATACATTGTTGGCGAGGAGGAATGCGAAGTCGGTCATTTGCTAAACACCTGTCAAATAACGGGTTTAGTGATGTACGAGTTATTGTTGGCGGTTATAAAACCTTTCGAAACTTGGTATTAGATAGCCTGGCATCACCATTCCATCTTAAAGTTATAGGTGGATATACAGGAAGTGGTAAAACTCACATATTATATGAGCTAAAAAAGCAAGGAAATCAAATAATTGATCTTGAGAAATTGGCAAACCATAAAGGATCAGCTTTTGGAGGAATCGGGCTTGGAAAGCAGTCAACAGTTGAGCAATTTGAAAATAATCTATATGGTGAACTAAACAAACTTAATTTAAATGAGCCCGTATATATCGAAGATGAAAGTCAAAATATTGGTAAAATAAAAATCCCCACCCAGTTCTTTAAACAAATACGTAGTGCCAAACTGTATTTTATTGAAATTCCTAGGGAGGAACGAGCAAAACATTTAGTTACTGAATATGCAAGATGCGATAAAGAACTATTAGCTGAATCAATTCAGAATATTTCGAAAAGATTGGGGGGCCTTAATACACAAGAATCACTAAAGTTTCTAGAAGATGAAAATTACTATGAAGTTGCATTAATATCACTTCATTATTATGATAAATACTACCTTAAAGGAATGAATGCCAGAAAAAGTGAAAACGTGATAAAAATTCCACTTCCTTCCACCAATCATCATGAAAATGCATTGGAAATCGAAAAATTACAAAAATAAATGAATAAAGTAAAACTAACTCAGTATAGCCATGGTGCAGGTTGTGGATGTAAAATCTCCCCAAAAGTATTATCGACTATACTGAAAACAAATATTACTCCAGCTATTGATAAAAAATTAATTGTTGGTAACGACACCAGAGATGATGCCGCAGTTTATGATCTGGGAGATGGAACTGCAATAATTAGCACTACAGATTTTTTCATGCCAATTGTAGATGATCCGTTTACTTTTGGAAAAATAGCTGCTACAAATGCAATTAGCGATGTTTATGCCATGGGAGGTAAACCCCTACTAGCAATCGCCATACTAGGTTGGCCAATAAATAAACTGTCACCAGAAATTGCACAACAAGTCCTTGAAGGAGGTCGCCAAACATGTATGGAGGCAGGAATAGCTTTGGCAGGGGGACATAGCATAGATAGTCCTGAACCTATTTTTGGACTTGCAGTAACCGGACAAGTTGAGCTAAAAAACCTAAAAAGAAACGACACAGCAACCAACGGCTGTAGACTATATCTTACTAAACCTTTAGGAGTTGGTGTTTTTACAACTGCACAAAAACAAGGTAAATTATTACCACAACATGAACATATTGCGCCAAAATCCATGACGGAATTAAACAAAGTTGGGCAATTACTCGCTAACATTGATGGCATAAAAGCAATGACGGATGTTACAGGATTTGGGCTACTGGGACACCTTGTGGAGATGTGCGAAGGAAGTAACCTATCAGCTGAAATTGAATTTAATAAAATTCCATCTTTTAAAGAAGTTAGTCAATATATTGAACAAGATTGTATCCCAGGTGGTACTCACCGAAATTGGGAAAGTTATGGCCATCATGTTCAATTGAAAGAGGAGAGTAACAAATTTTTACTTTGCGATCCTCAAACCAGTGGTGGATTATTAATTGCTGTTGAAAACAATTCCATCCATGAAGTAGAGAACTTTTTTAAGGTCAACAACATTGAATGTTCTTCATTTGGTAACCTAATATCAAGATCCAAAGTTTTGATCAAAGTGGTTTAACAAATGACATAAAACACTTATTCAAAAATGGTAATTCCTTATAAATTACTATTTAATGTTATTTGTATTGAAATCAGAATATCAGGGTATTATTCTCATTTCAAATGATTTAACATATTGATAACAGTATTTTTGCAACTAACTCGCTAGTTTTGGGCTCACTTTAGCCGATTATATGAGTAAAGTTCTATCCAGATTTAGTATTCCTCACGTATTTATATTTCTATCCGCAATTATCCTATTTAGTAGTATATTAACTTACATAATACCATCTGGTAGTTTTGAAAGAACAAC
>CALCGQ010000314.1 GCA_937901015.1 uncultured Bacteroidota bacterium
ATAATATATTCTAGTCCGTATTCGGAGGCAAAATCAATATAGTATTTATATGTTTCTGTATTTATACCAGACTCAAAATCAACACCATAAATATTATTTGCATTATACCAGTCCCAGGCCACTTTGCCAGGTATAATCCAGGACGGATCTTCGATTTCCAAAGGTCGGGATAGTTGATATACCAATTGGTTTTCAACTAAATCAACATCTTTATCACTGATAATCAGAACCCTCCAAGGATAAGTTCTATCACCTTTGGTATAAGCAATATTGTTAGTTGATTTCAGGATTTGATTTCTATCGGATCCATTTTTTGGAAAAGCCTCACTAACGGTATTAGCAAAATTGGCTGATAAATGCGAGTTTTCACCACCATGCATAAACATACCACCGTAATCAAAGAGATCAGCTTCTGTAATAAGAATATTTACGTTATTAGACTTTACCAGTAGAGGTAGTGAGGAAAAATCCTTGAATTCCAATGTGTCAAGTTTAACAGGAATATATAATCGCTCGTAATGTGAAATTATTGAGTTTTCTTTGGCAAATAAGCATGTAGCATCTTTTGAAAAATTAATATCAAATGTTTCATCAACTACACGGATACTATCATTGTAAGTAGTTCCAAACCTGTAGGCTATACCAGTGTTGTATGCTCTGAAAGTTAGGTTGTATCCTCTATTAAATTGAAATATTAACTCATTGTATTCATCAATTATTAATTCCGATTTTTGATGGATATATGGGATTATTGTATCCAATACATAATTGGAGGTTGTTTTCTCAATTTCAGGAGTATCAGAAAATATTGGTCCCGGAGAAACGGTCATATCAATATTACTTTCTTTTATAACTTCTATATCACCATAGTTTATTGAGAATATAAATCCATCGTCAATGGATATTTGCACGGCTATCACATTATCAGGGCTCGCAAGCTTAAAGTCTTGAGCCATAACAATATTCATCATTGGGATAATTAGGGCTATTAATATTATCTTTTTCATAATCATTAACTTTAGGTGCAGAAATGGTGATTCTGACGTAATTATTTTACGCTGCTAAAGTTAGTAAATAACTAAAATGAGAATGAAAGTTAAAAGATTATTACAAATAATAGAAGAGCAGTAATTAACTGTTTGGCTAAAGTTAATATCTATAAGCAATGGCATTTATATTCATTCCGGCACCAACTGATGCAAAAAGAATTAAATCTCCTTTTTTTAGTGAATGATTACCCTCAATATTGCCTTTCTTAACCAAATCGAATAAAGTGGGAACAGTTCCCACTGAGCTATTTCCTAGTTTATGTATACTCATAGGCATAATATCTTCGGGGATATTTCTTACCTTATATAGTCTGTATAGCCTTTTAATAATTTCAAAGTCCATCTTTTCATTTGCCTGATGAATGAAAATTTTCTTAACGTCAGTGATATCTGCATCTGCCTTATCTAGGCAAGTTTTCATGGCACTAGGAACGTTATTTAAGGCAAATTCATAGATTTTACGGCCATGCATTTTGATGTATCTTATTTTTGGATCGGTTTTGGTGATATTGCTTTTGCCTAGAAATAAAAAATAAGCTTCATCTTTTGTATATGAAGCAACCTCATAACTTAATATTCCTTCTTTTGAGTCACTTTCAACACCTTCAACAATGCAGGCTCCGGCACCATCAGAATATATCATTGAATCCCTATCGTGCATATCAATTACTCGAGAAAGAGTTTCTGTAGCAATCACAAGGCATTTTTTTGCCATGCCCGACATAATAAACGACTTAGCATGAATAACTCCTTGCACCCAACCCGGACAACCAAAAACTAAATCATAAGCCACACAAGATGGGTTTTCAATTCCTAAACCATGTTTAATTCGAGCAGCGATACTTGGTACTAAATCAGTTTGAATCGTGTTACTCCTAACATCTCCAAAGTTATGAGCTACAATTATTTGATCGATAGTCTCGAGATCTACTCCTGAATCTTCAATTGCCCTGCGACCTGCAATAATACCTATGTCCGATGCAGTTTGCTCTTTTCTAACATACCTTCGCTCTTCAATTCCGGTTATATGCTTGAATTTTTCAGCAATTTCCTTATGTGAGGATTCAAATGCAACTCCATTGGCATCGTAGAATTCATTCTCAGCAAAAGTGTCATTACTAACAATAACTTCGGGTATATAGCTTCCTGTTCCGGTAATGATTACGTTCTTGAAACTCATATTGTAATTGATTATAGTTTTGATAAACAAAATTATAACTATTCTAGCTATAAAAAGACTAAGAGATTGTTATTATTTCACAACATGCACTGGTATGGGACTGAAATACAAAATTAGGTTATAGATATACTATTGCAATCGATTCCGATCTACCATTAACTAGATTATTCTACTTTTGAAAAAAATAATTAATTTATCTTTTGAAAAAGGAGTACGAAAAATATATGCAACTGGCTATATCGCGAAAGAAAGACTACAAAAAGGTACTGCAAAAATTGAAAAAGCTAAAGAGTAATGATCTGAATCGTATCTTCAATGAATATCATGATGAAGCTTTTGAGATAATAGATTGCCTTGAATGTGCTAATTGCTGCAGTTCCATTAGCCCAGCTGTAAAGGATAGCGATATAAGTCGAATTTCAAAACACTTGCGAATTAAGCCATCCAAAGTTGTGGATACTTACATGAACTTGGACAATGAGAATGATTACATTATGAATGTAAGTCCTTGTCCATTTTTAATGCCCGATAATTATTGTAGAATTTATGAATCAAGACCACTTGCCTGCAAGGGATATCCGCATACAGATCATAATAAAATGCAGGGTATTTTAGATCTTACAATTAAGAATACTAAGATTTGCCCGGCAGTTTGTTATATTTTCGAAGAAATAAGTAAAGTTTACAAGTAGGTAATTTTATATCTAAACTTTGCTAATTATTTTTTTGAGGATTAACACTTCTGTAATACAAACATATTTTACACTTATCAATATTAAGGCTATCTATATAAGGGTGATTACATAGGGTTTCTTCATAATCCCAACAATTGCACTCCTTGGAATCTTTCTTAAACATGATGCAATCAGTCTTTGTGCATGCAAAATACTCATAACATTTTTCCATATGTCAAAGTTACTCATTGTGATAGAAATTTACACTTAAGCAGTATGATATATATCATATATTAACAATTATTCTACCGATGTCTAGCCTAACTAAATTAGAAATTTGTTAGGCTAGATGACAACATTAGAGAATTAGTTTTTATTCTGTTTTAACAGTGTTAATTGGCAGCCCTGGCATGGTTACAGGTATAGATAGACCAACAAACCAAAAAGGTGTATTAGTAGTTGTATTGTATGAAACTCCAAAACTAATGACATCCTTTAATAAAGTACCAATTACACCAAGTCCAACATCTGGTGTACCATCCATATTAAAGTCAGGTGTTGAAATATTAAATCCAAAACCAGGATCAAGAAAGTTCCATGTTTTTTTATTTCTTGATCCATATTTAAATAGCAAACTACCTGAAGGAGCGAATTGTACATCATTCTTATTTTGTAATTCTACTTTCTGACTTCCTGTGGGGATGGCTAATATAAGTGTGACTTTTGAAATTGAATAGAAGCTTAGCTGTTGAAGAGTTATTGTCCTCATTTCAATTGTTTCATCTCTGGATAAATTATTTTTATCTCCCTCAGTGATTTTCTTTAGCCTGATTATCAGCTGATTCCCGTTCTTTCTTGCACCAATTGACTTAAGGTTTATATATCCAATACTAGGAAGGTCATTAATATTGAAGCTAAGTACCTTTTCAGAAATCTGATCAGCATTATTGGCAGTTGTTTTAAAGGGCTTTATCACATTAAGTGCAATATTTACAATTGCTTTTGCATTTTCAATATCTTCCTTTAATACAATATTGCAGGAATCCATTTTTTCAAGTGATTTCGAAACTTCAGTTGGAAGAAGGTTTCTATTTTGACCTTTAAGTACATCTTCTATATTTGTGGAAAATGATTCAGCAACATTAATAATTCCATTTTGATAGTTATTGAACTTTACTAGGATATTCTCATTTTTACCGTTAACTGCATCAAAAATATTGTAATAGTTATCGTACTCTTTTCTCAATTTAGAGATTACTGTCTCAAAACTAATTTTTTGTTCAGGGTTGGTAAATGATGTACCAGGTTTTTTACCAAAATCCTCAATATTAGATATTAGTTCTGCAATACAATACATTGATTCGAAGTTTTTTTCAAGGTCAGCACCGAGATTTTTAATATCATAATCAAGCAATGAGTTGGCATAGTTGCTTTGTTCTTTTAATTCCTCGAACTTGGCAATATCTTCATCAGAAAATGTGGTAACCCAGCGTGGTATTTCAAATAATTCACCTTCTGTGAAAGTGTCATAATTCTCAACATGTACTTGGAGAGGAATACCGGAGCCACTGCTTAATGCTGCAAGCAATTGAAATTGGATCTTTTGTAGATCATCAGAGCTACCAATATTTTTTATTAATGAATCCGATTCTTCTGATAGTTTAATGATCGCATATTTCTGTGGGTTGGGAAACTCTATTATGTCGATTTGACTCTTTTTACGTAAGTCTATATATTCTAAATAGAAATTCTTTACATCATCTTTAATGTCCTGGTTATTGCTTTCTCTAAGCTTTGAATAGAACTCATCCATTAAGTTTGAATATTGCCCAAGTCTTTCAATTTTAGCTTCTTGCGATAGATTACTAAAATCCAGATTTAGGCTTTCAAGAATTTCTATTTGAGAGCTAAGTAGTGTATTTAGTTTATCAACCTTGTTCAATAAGTTGGGATTCATTCCAGAAGATTTCCCAACTCTTTTTATTAGTTCATCCTTATTGATATAAACTTCCATCATGCTATTGATTTCAGCTATGTTCATATTAATACAAGTACCTAGTTCGGTTTTCTTTCCGTTTGATTCTTCAATTACCTTTAGTATTTGTCCATTGACTGAACCGATCCAAAGTAATATTACGATTGCTATAGTATATTTCTTCATGGCTTATATGTTAAATTCTGGTTTACCTGCTATTGTAAATGAATGGTCTACTCTAACCATATCAATTATTTCATGGGAGAGAATATAATCTGCTACTTTGTTTGTTGTAGAGACTGAGAAGGCTTGAATATCGTTATAGTCTTCATTAATATCATTGAAAATTTCCTTTATTTCATCCTCTGAGGTATCTTTAAACCATAATACATGGCGTTCAATGTTTGGAGGATAAAGAGAGAGATCGTTTGCTATTTCTACTAATTCTGGATTGTTGACGATAATTACCATCTTCAGAATTGGAAGTTCAAGTATTTCATTGAAATTTCCATCTGGAATAATTGTTGTTTTTTCTAATGAGTGCATAATTTTAGGGTTTAGTTAAAGGTTTATTTTAATTGTAATCTATAAGTAGGTTTAGCTAGCCTACTTAGATTGTAAGTTCATTATCAATAATAGATATTATTTAATATTACAAGTTCTTGTTTGAAAATATAATTGTGAGCTTTGATACATATAGAATTGCGGTTTGTCTCCACATCTAATAAGGGAGCTTCGGAATTAGGTAAGCTAGGGTTAATAAGTTTATTCATATCATTAAGTTTTGGGCACCAAAATAAAAATGAATTATCAATATATTATTTTCTAATAGTCGTTTATATAAAAGTAGCTATCTTATATTAAAGCAACAATAGAGAAGACTTTTTTAGTACTTGTTTGTTTTTAAGGTTTGGTTAATTATCTCCAAATATACATTTTTTTTTAGAAATAAAAATATTATTTCAAATTATGTAATTTGTAAGTTATTCATTATTGGATTGTTGTTGTGAAATACTCCTATGCACAGAATGACAATAATAATTAATATTGTTTTATTATATTTGCAGAGTATTAACAATTGCTACAATTACTAAAGACCACTAATATATTTCAAATCATTATACTAGTTATATAATTATATGATTAAAAAGTAAGGTATATGTGATTAAAGAAAGCCAAATGTAGATTTATCAATCCTGTAAAATATGAAAACTAAAGTACCTAACAATATTACAAATACAGGCAATATTAGTATTAGTAGTTTACGATTTGGATTAATTCTGGCTGCAATTATGTATAGCTTATTTGGTATCTTAGATTTTTATATGATGCCTTCTAATTATACGGATGCATGGATCGTTAGATATGCTTTTATACTCCCATTTATTGTATTTACTTATATCCTAACATATTACAAACCAGTATATCCTTATAATACAATAGTTTTATTCTTACTTCTTACTATTGGGCAAATTGGCATAATTTTCCTAATTGCAATTAGTAAACCGGAAGACTTTGCTTTTAGCACATATTATGCAGGACTCATATTGGTTATGTTATGGGCTAGTTTTATATTTAACCTTAGTTTTTATTCAACAGTATACTTTACGATATCAACTATACTGCTATACAATATTACAGCATTGGTTTTTCAAGATATTATTTCTGCTCCCTTTGGTTCAGCTGAATGGTTAATATTATTGAATAATAACTATTTCTTATCTGCCTCTGCTGTTCTAGCTATGATTGGTTCTTATCATCTTGAGAAAAAGGTAATAGAGAATGAGAAAATAAATAATGAACTATTTAATGACAAAGCTGAGCTAAATCTAGCAAAGGAAAAAGCTGAAGAGAGCGATCGCCTTAAGTCAGCATTTCTTGCGAATATGAGTCATGAAATTCGTACACCAATGAATGGCATTATTGGATTTGCCGAGCTATTGAAAAATCCTAATCTTTCCGGTGAACAGCAACAAGAATACATTAGAATTATAGAGAGAGGTGGCGAGCGAATGCTAAATATTATTAATGATATTGTAAGTATTTCTAAAATAGAATCAGAAGAAGTAGAGATTCAACATAGGGAGCTGAATATTAATGAACTAATAGATTATGTGTATAACTTCTCCATTCATCAGGTGGATAAAAATGAAATTAATTTGTCCTGCAAAAAAACATTGCCATTGCATAAAGCTATAATTAAAACTGACAAAGAAAAAGTTTATGCGATAATGACAAATCTTGTGAAAAATGCCATAAAATTTACTACAAAAGGGTCAATTGAAGTTGGATATACTATTAAAGATAGATTCATTGAATTTTATGTGTTGGATACAGGTATTGGTATTCCGAAAGATCAGCATAAGTCTGTATTTGAACGTTTTATCCAGGTTGATATTGCCGCCCAACATGCTTTTCAAGGAGCAGGATTAGGCTTGTCTATATCTAAGGCATATGTTGAGATGCTTGGTGGAGAAATTTGGGTAGAATCTGCCTTGGAAAAACAGCTTGAAAAGAACAATGCTACAAATCAAGGTGTAGGGAGTACATTTTATTTTACTCTTCCTTTTAAAGAAATGCCAGTAATGGAAAATATATCTGGGGAAAGTGCATCACTTTCAGTGGATGAAAACCGTATTTCAAAAATTCTGATTGTTGAGGATGATGAAATATCTGAAGAGTTAGTATCGATTGTAATACAGGACTTTGTAAAGGAAATATTATACGCAAGAACAGGAAAAGAAGCCGTTGAAGCTTGTCGTAATAATAAAGATATAGATGTGGTTCTAATGGATATTCAGATGCCTGTAATGAACGGATATACAGCAACAAAGGAAATCAGGAAGTTTAATAAAGATATTATTATTATTGCACAAACAGCTTTTGCTTTGTCGGGTGATAAGGAAAAAGCCATAGCGGCAGGTTGCAATGATTATATTTCAAAGCCTATTGTTTCCGAAGAACTTTTCGAAAAAATTATTGGTTGCTTAAATAGTAGATCTTGATTTTAGTTCTTGATGCCTAGTCATAAAAATAAAAGTAATTGTTAATCTAACCAAATACTTAAATGGTGAAGGTTCCAGATTTTGCATTTCAATACCATTACTCACTTAGAATTATTCACGATTTCAAGTTGATTTTGAAAGCCATTGATTTGCTATGTCCATAATTGATGATCACAGACGTAGCTCATGCTGATTATTATTTCATAATTTTAATACAGTTGAATAGTACCTGTACCTATCTTTAGTCTAGGTGTTTAAGCTATTGATTAATGGTTCTTGACTTTGCTCAAACTTGCTTTTTTTCCTTTTTTTTACTATATTTAAGCTTTGATTATTAACTGCTAAGACTACTACTATGGAACTTGTAAATTATTTTGATTATCGGTTCAATCAACCGATACGGAAACCTAAGAAAGAATTACCATTTATAACCATATCGAGGGAAACAGGTTGTGGAGCATCCAAAATTGCAAAATTATTGGTAAAGGAACTGAAAACTCGGGGACAGAAGTGGTCGTATGTTGACAAAGAGATACTAAACGAATCTGCCAAAAGACTTAAGATAGACAAATCGAAGATTGAATATGTTTTTGATGCTGTTCAGAAAACTCATGCCGATGAAATCCTATTAGCATTGTCAACTAAATATTACAAAAGCGATAAGGCTGTCAGAAAAGTTATTGCTGATGTAGTTAAACACACTGCATCTGAAGGTAATGTCATAATCGTTGGTAGGGGAGGTGTATCTATTACATCTGAGCTTAAAAATGGAATACATATTAGGTTATCAGCTCCAAGGGACTGGAGAATTGAATCATTGATGTCAAGGAAGAAAAAATTGCGCGAGGATATTATTTCAAGAATTGATGAAAGCGATAAGATGAGAGAGAGGATGATCACATTATTTAAGAAGGATAAGGTTTTATCCAATCAATTTGATATGGAAATAAATTGTGCAAAATTCACAAAACAGCAAATTGTAGAATTAATAGCAAAAGTTCTTGACCTTAAAATATCTGTGTAGCCCCATCTATACTAGATAAGTACAGCCTTCTTAACAGGCATTACATATTTCGTAACATCAAAATCAACTGGTTGATCAACTGGGTTTTGAAATAGGCTAGAAGTTAACCCTGTATTGTGCCATTTTCGAGCACCACTATTTAATGAAAAGTACAGAATCGATTCTGTAATACCTGTAAACATATGAGGAAATGCTCTTGTAAGAATCGACTTGTAGCTATATGTTTGATCCTTAATATTAGTGTAACCTGCTTGTAATTCAGCTGTTGTCATACTTTTCGGAGAAATTATAACCTTTTTTGCATCAAATTGATTCCAGTCATCGGTTAAGATTCTGTTTTCCTGTTTCATTCTGGTAAAAACTTCTGTACCAGGATAAGGAGTTAAAGCACATGCCTGTAAAAATGCGGGTTTTGCTTTTCTGATAAAATTGTAGGTGTTTTCAAATACTTGTGGGCCATCATCATCTAAACCAAATACAAATGATGCCATTGTCATTATGCCATTATCTTGAAGTTTCTTAACAGCATCAACATTCTCCTCGAAAGTCGAAAAGGTTTTTTTGTATTTGCAAATACCTGTTTCGGTCATAGATTCAAATCCTATCAATAAACCTTTACAACCTGACTTACGAGCTAATTTCATCAACTCTTTATCATTCACAATATTAATTGATGCTTGACCTACCCATGATTTCCTTAATGGAATCATTCGAGTGAATAATTCTTTGGCAAACTTTTTACTTATGGTTATATTGTCATCAAGGAAGAAAATGGCTTTCTCACGAATGGATTCTATGTCTTTTATTATTGAATCGATTGATTTATGCCTTTGTTTCGATCCGAATGAATTAGGAACCGTGCAGAAATCACATTTATATGGACATCCTCTACTTGTTTCAATTGGAGCAATTCCAAATTTTCCAGCTGAGGTCTTTATTAAATCTCTCCGCGGGGTAACATATTTGTCGAGTATTGGATAATTTTCCAGTTTATAAAACTGTTGTAACTTAAATGAGATTGCATCATTAATTACTTGTTCCCACAATCCATTTTCTGCCTCTCCAATTACCACTGCATCGCCGAATAATATTGCTTCATTGGGTAGTACTGTGGCATGAATTCCTCCAAAAACTACAGTTTTATCGCGTTTTTTAAATTCATTTGCAATTTGGTAACCCCTAATTGCTGTTTGAGTCATAATTGTAATACCAACAAGATCCACATCCTGATCAAAGTTGATTGTTTGATTATGAACTTCTTCAATTATCTCAACTTCATGTTCTTCAGGGGTCATGCCTGCTAGAAGTGATAGTGTTAATTGAGGGATTGCCATGGTATCATGACGTTGATTATTCTCCGGACATGGAGCGATTAGAAGTATCTTCACGTAATATTTTTAGAATTGGTAATGATACTCATAATTAGTGAGGCTATTTGTTTTTTTATGAATTAATAACATAATAAATATGGGAACAATTTAATGGCCAAAACTGGAATGTTTTAAGAGAATTGAGTAGTGGGTTTTGGGTTTAGGGTTCTGGGTTCTGGGTTCAAGGTTTTGGGTTGATTGTTGCTGGTTGTTTTAGGATTTGCTTGTCATCCTGAGCGA
>CALCGQ010000315.1 GCA_937901015.1 uncultured Bacteroidota bacterium
GTTGATACATTAACATCAAATATTGAGATTCTTGGACGGAGTAATATTGACACTACAACCACTGAAAATGATATTACATTAATACAGCAATTCAAGTTAACATCTTTTGATTCAGGGTATTTTGAAATCCCACCAATGGAGTTCAAGTTTGCTTTTGAGAATGACAGTACTGTATATTCAACATCTACAGGATTATTATTCTTGCAAGTTTATGTACCTGAAGTAGATACTTCTGCAGCCTTTAAACCAGTAGTTGGACCCATTAATGAGCCATATACACTTGCAGAGATTCTTCCTTGGATAATCGTTGCGATAGCTATTGGACTAGTCATTGGGTTAATAATTTTCTTTATCATAAAGAAAAGAAAAAAACAGCCCGTATTTAAGCGTAAGCCAAAACCGAAATTACCAGCACATGTTATAGCTATAAACCAGCTTGAGGAACTGAGATTGGCCAAGGTTTGGCAAAATGGAAAGCTGAAAAAGTATTACACCGAATTGGTTGATATTACCAGAGAATACATGGTAAATAGATATCAATTTGATGCTCTTGAGATGACAAGTCATGAAATAATTGATGAATTAAAAAATCATGATATTAATAAAGAGGCTAAGGGGAAACTTGAAAATGTACTATTTCTATCAGATATGGTAAAATTTGCAAAAGCTGTTCCAACACCCTTGGAAAATGATTTAGGCTTATCACATTGTGTTGATTTTGTTAACGAAACAAAGTTAGTTGTTGAGCAAACTCTGAATGGAGATAAGGAAATTAATAAAGAAAAGGTTCTCAATAAATGATTGATATAGATAATTGGGCAAACCCGGAATATTTGTACTTACTTTTGGTGATACCAGCTCTAATTATATGGTATTGGTTTAGAAATGGACGAAACTCTGCCAATTTAAGATTTTCAGATATGGAAGCCTTTAAAGGTATGGGACCCACAATTAAAACAAGGTTGATTCACTCTCTTTTTGTTTTAAGGATCTTTGCCTTAGGTTTATTAATAGTTGCAATAGCCCGACCTCAATCAATATCAACCAAACAAAATGTAAACATTGAGGGTATTGACATAATATTATCAATTGATGTATCAAGTAGTATGCTTGCCCGCGATTTTAAACCAGATCGACTTGAAGCAGCAAAGGATGTTGCCGAAGAATTTATTGCAAAAAGACCCAATGACAGGGTTGGATTGGTAATTTTTAGTGGAGAAGCTTTTACCCAAGTGCCTTTAACCACAGATCATCAAATGATAAACACCATCTTTGAAGAAGTTCAAAGTGGTATGATTGAAGATGGAACTGCAATTGGAGATGGATTAGCCACCTCAGTAAGCCGATTACAAAATTCTGAAGCCATTTCAAAAGTCATTATTCTTATTACTGATGGTGTAAATAATGCAGGGTCGGTTGACCCATTATCTGCAGCTGAAATGGCAAACATGTACGGGGTAAGAGTCTATACAGTAGGAATAGGATCCATGGGAACAGCACCATACCCTGTTCAAACACCTTTTGGAGTTCAGATGCAACAAATGAATGTTCAAATCGATGAGGAATTACTTCAAAAGATTGCCGGCATGACTGGTGGAAGATATTTTCGTGCAGACAACAATAAGAAACTTAAAGAAATCTATAAGGAAATTGATACACTTGAAAAATCTAAAATTGATATTCAGGAGTTCAGAAAAAAACATGAGTCATATCTTATGTTTGCATTATTAGCATTTGCTCTTTTTTCTCTTGAAATACTTTTAAGATATTTAGTTTTCAGGCGTTTTCCATAAATAAGAAGTAATCAATTATAACAGAAAATGATAAAGTTTGCACATAACGAATATATAATACTTCTACTAAGTATATTGGTATTTGCTGCGATGTACTGGCTTTATAGAATATGGTACAAAAAGGCGAAAAGAAGGTTCGGTGATAAGAATATTATTTCAGATCTTATGCCTGAATCATCTTCATCAAAACCACTGCTTAAGTTTATTATTGTTGCTATTGCAACCATTTTCTTTGTAGTTGGAATAATAGATCCACAAATTGGTTCTAAACTTGAGAATATTAAACGTGAAGGAATAGACCTCTACCTTGTTCTTGATGTCTCAAATTCGATGCTTGCAGAGGATATAAAACCTAACCGTTTGGAAAGATCTAAACTTGCCATCTCAAGTTTGGTAGATAATCTTCAAGGTGATAGAGTTGGCATAATAATTTTTGCCGGTAATGCATATAAACAATTACCATTAACAACTGATTATTCAGCAGCAAAACTTTTCCTCTCTGCCGTTGATACTAAAATTGTGCCTACTCAAGGTACCGCAATAGGCGAGGCAATTGACATGGCAACACAGAGTTTTGGTGAAACTGACCATAATAAGGCTATTATCGTAATTACAGATGGTGAAAACCATGAGGATGATGCAATTGGTTCAGCAACAGCAGCAAGTGACCTTGGAATAAGTGTTTTTACAATAGGAATGGGGTTACCTGAGGGTGCACCTATACCAATATATAACATCTATGGTACTCAAACAGGTTATAAAAAGGATAAGAAAAACACCACAGTTATTACTAAACTAAATGAAGATATGCTACGACAGATTGCAGCAGCTGGAGGTGGAGCATATGCTCGGGCAAATAATGCAAGTTCTGGATTGAGAAGAATCTTCGATGATATAAATGCGATTGACAAAAAAGAAATTGAAACCAGACAATTCACTGATTATGAAGATAGATTTCAGATTTTTCTGGGTATTACAATTTTATTGCTAATAATTGAACTAATGGTTTCTGACAGGAAAACAAGATGGATCAGTAAATTTGACTTTTTTGGAAAATAAGATATTAATTATGCGAATTATAATAGTATTTCTGATAACGATTTTTGCCTTTACTACGGGGTTTTCACAAAGTGAGAAAAAACGTATTCGTAAGGGTAATGATGAATTCTCAGATGGTAATTATCAGGAAGCAGAAAAAGAATATCGAAAGGCATTAATGGAAAAGCCTGGTTATACAAAAGGAACCTTTAACCTTGCTGATGCAATGTATGAGCAAGAGAACTATGAAGAATCAGCTAAGCTATTTGCTGAGGTGATCGAAAGAAATTCTACACTACCGGAAAAAGCTGCATCCTTCTATAATCTTGGTAATACTTTAATGAAAAGTGAAAAATATCAAGAGAGTATTGAAGCTTTTAAAAATTCTCTGCGTATTGATCCAAATAATGCAGATGCAAAATATAATCTTGAGTATGCAAGGAAGAAATTAAAAGATCAACAGCAGCAACAACAAAATCAGGATCAAAATAAGGATCAGGAAAATCAAGACGATAACAAAGATCAGAATAAGGATCAACAAAATAAGGATCAGGAAGATAAAGATAAGCAAGACCAAGATAAAAAAGATCAGCAGGAACAAGATAAGGAACAGAACGAAAATAAGGATCAAAATAAAAATGATCAGCAAAAGGACCAACAGCAGCAACAACCTCAGAAAATATCAAAGCAGGATGCTCAACGAATGTTAGAGGCTCTTAAAAATGATGAGAAAAAGACATTGCAGAAATTACAGAAAGAAAAGGCCAAAGCTGTTAAAGGGAGTAAAAGTGATATTGACTGGTAGTTTAATTTAACTTTGCAAATTGAAAAAATTGAACAAATAAACTGTCAAATAATAATTTGGAATAACTATTGTTAATACAATGTGTTCATAAAAGAGAAATTATAGTTTAATTATGTTAACTCGTATCTTAATATTATCAATATTTATAGCATCAAGCATATATAGCTATGCTGATGATCAGATACGGTTTGTTGGTACAGCTAAGCAAGTTGTAAAAGTAGGTGAACGATTCAGGGTTGTTTATGAAATTAATCAGGATGCAGATGATTTTCGATCTCCTAACTTTGGAACACTACAGATTCTTTCAGGCCCCAGTACCTCTACAAATTCAAGCATTCAGTACGCTAACGGGAAAATGATCAGGTCATATTCTTTAACCTATACTTATGTTGTTCAAGCAACCAAAGAAGGCCAAGTTAATATTTCACCTGCCTCAGCTACTGTTGACAGAACTAGTATCAAGTCAAATAGCATATCCATAAATGTAGTCAAGAATGCTGGTAATCAGCAGCAGGGAACTAGCAATAACAGTTCTTCAAATTCGGATTCAGGGGTACTTCAAGATGATGATGTCTACATTAAGGCAACTGTAAGCAAGCTGAATCCATATTTGGGAGAGCAAGTAATTTTAACTTATCGAATTTACACTAAGGTTCCTGTTTCTAATTTAATGATAAAAAAGCTATCATCATTTCAAGGATTTTGGTCTAAAAGCTTACTTGAGGATAATCAGCAGTATAAACAAACAACAGAAGTAATCAATGGGGAGGAATATGTTGTAGCCGTAATCAATCAGTTTGCAATATTTCCTCAAAAAACCGGTAAACTCATAATCGAACCCACTGAGATGGAGTGTACTGTTCAGTTAAGGGTTCAAAGTAAAAGAAAACGAGGTTATGATCCGTTTGAGGATTTCTTTAACGATCCATTTTTCAATAGAAATGTTAAAAACATAAACACCTTAATTAAATCAAAACCAATTACATTAAATGTAAAATCTCTGCCACAAGAAGGTAAACCTTCCGGTTTTTCAGGTGCTGTTGGTGATTTTAGAATTAGTGGTAAGATTGATAGGGAACAGCTAACTGCCAACGATGCAATAACCCTAACATACACTATCTCGGGAAAAGGAGGCATGGAGCTTATTGAAATGCCTGATATGAACTTTCCCGTTGATTTTGAAAGTTTTGAACCAAAAGTTATAAATAATATTAAAGCCGATCCATCTGGTATTTCTGGTAAAAAGAAATTTGAATACATAGCGATACCAAGAGTTGCGGGTGAATTCGTTATTAAACCAGTAACACTTACCTTCTTTAATCCTGCTGATAAAAAATATCACACAATATCAACAAAACCATTTAAAATTGATGTAGCTAAAGGTGAGGTAACCTCGTCAGGTATCACCTACAGCTCATCTGCACAGGAAGACATACGTTTTATTGGTCAGGATATTCAACATATAAAAACCTTACCTTTTGATCTTAGAAAAAAAGATAGCTTCTTCTTTTTATCCACAACATTTTTCATACTGTTAGTAGTTCCAATATTTATCATGATCATCTTGATAATTATCATTAAAAGAATGGAAAAAAGAAGGTCAAATATTGGTCTGCTAAAAAACAGAAAGGCTAATAAAGTTGCTAAAAACAGACTTCGTAAGGCTGAAAAATATAAGTTAGAAGGAAATGATAAGGATTATTATGACGAAATTGCTCAGGCATTATGGGGCTATATTGCTGACAAATTTAGTTTGAAACAATCAGAGCTTTCAATAGAATCAGTTGCAGAATCATTGAAAGTCAAAGGTGTTGAAGATATAGTTACCCATAGCTTTATTAATACACTGAACAATATAGAATTCGCAAGATTTGCACCTGGTGATTCCAGTAATAAAATGGAAAGTATCTATAATGAATCTGTGAATGCAATTATGCAGGCTGAAAAGGCATTAAAATAGTTAATACATGATTAAAACCATAAAATATACTCTTTTACTCACATTAAATGTGATGGTTATAAGCATGTTTGCAACCAATACTGAAGAGACAATTAAAGCAGCTAATAATGCTTATAACCAATCTCTATATGACTCTGCTTTGGTTACTTACCAAAAAGTTTTAGATGCTGGATATGAATCGGGAGAGCTGTATTATAATATTGGAAATAGTTATTATAAAAATAACGATATAGCCTCTGCAATTCTTTATTATGAGAAAGCGAAAAAATTAATACCCAACGATGAAAGCACTGAATACAATCTGAATATTGCAAATAGTATGATCGTTGATAAGATCGAAAAAGTTCCCGAATTGTTTTATAAGGTCTGGTGGAATTTCTTCTATAATTTCATGGGTTCAGATGCCTGGGCTGTATTCGCATTGATTTCCTTTTCATTACTTGTTATTACGATCGGGTTGTTTATTATTACCAACACTAGAATAAACAGAAAGGTTTCATTTTATGTTAGCGTTTTATTACTTCTCGTAACCATCACTTCCTCAACACTTGCTTATCAGAAGTATTACTATAACATTGAACATAAGGAGGCCATAGTATTTGATTTATCAATAACGGTGAAGAGTTCTCCAACTCAAAATGCAGTTGACTTATTTGTGATTCATGAAGGAACGAAAGTTAGAATAATTGATAAAATTGATAACTGGGTTGAGATTAAAATTAAAAATGGTAGTATTGGCTGGCTTCCAGAAAAATCCATTAAAGAAATTTAAGCCAAATTCCGAAACAATTTAACGATTAAACAGTAAAACCTATTCCACCTAATTTAATTTAGTTTGAGATCAAGGTTTTACATTCTATTTATACTAATGGGTTTGCTTATTGCTAGCACCTATAGTTGTTTGAAGAGCAAAAAACCTGGTATCCCAGATAATATTATTGAAACACTCAATCAATCTGGGATTTATAAACCAGGGTACATGAAATGTATACTTACTTTTCAATCACCCGATGATTCTCTCAAGTTAAAAGCCCTCTATTATCTAATTGGAAATTTACAAACCAATTATTCAATAACTCATACACTGGTTGATTCGTCTGACAGCGAAATTGTAATTAACATTGATGATTTTAATGATCTAAAATCTCTTATGGATTATCGAGATTCCATTGAAAATTCAAATGGCATATTGCATTATAAAACAGACTCTATTTCCTTAGATTTCAAAAACTTAAAGGCAGAATATATCATTAACCATATCAATTTAACATGGAAAATCTATTTAGCCGGACATGCAATGAAATATAAATTTAATAATTTCTGTGACTACATTCTTCCGTACAGGGTTGCGAATGAGGTTGTGGAAGACTATGTGTCACATTTTCAGGAAAAATACACTACACTTATGGACAGCAGTATTAATATTGAATATGCTGCTAATCAGATAAATCATGAAATAAACAATGGGTTTTTATATGACGACCGTTTGGAGTTTAATCCAAATTATCATAGTATTCCGGAGTTAGAAAAATCCAAGAGGGGCAAACTAAAAGATCTTTGCATTTATAAAATAAAAGCTCTTCGCAGCATAGGTATTGCTGCCACAATGGATTATACCCCAATAATTGGAAGCACCAACCTAGGTTATTATTCGGTAACAGTAATTTTGCCCAATAATGAAAAAATCTATTTAAGCGGACCAAAGAAAATAGATCTACCATATGGCAATGGCAATGTTGCTAAAGTCTATCGCAGAATGTTCCATGAGGTACCAGATTGTCTTTTCGCAATAAAAGATGAATCGCTGCATACACCATCATTTATTGGAAATTATTCTTATTCAGATGTTACATCTGAATACATATCAACATCTGATACAACAATAAGTGTTCCTGATAGTATTGATATTGTATACCTTGCAATACCAAATGACAAAGAGTTGGTTGCCATAGACTGGTCGTTGGTGGATACTGCAGGTAATGCTTTGTTTAAAGATCTCGGGCTTGGATTAGAGTTTACACCGGTAATTGTTTCAAACAAAAAATTAGTGATTGTTGGGAGTTCATTTAATCTTTAACAATAATATTGGACATAAAAAAAGCCTGTCAAAAATTGACAGGCTTATCATCATCGAATTAAATGATGTTAAGCGATTTTTACGTTAAACGCATTTAATCCTTTTTTACCGTCTTTCAATTCAAATTCTACGCTGTCACCTTCATTTACCTTATCTACTAATCCGGTAACATGTACAAAGTACTCGTTGTTTGATTCTTCATCTGTAATAAAACCAAAACCTTTAGCTTCATTAAAGAATTTTACTGTGCCTTTATTCATTGTATAATATTTAATAATTTTAATATGTCGCAAAGTTATACATATCTGGTTAATTTTTAATGTTTTTAGATAAAAAAATAGAGAAATGAGATATTTTTAATGGTAAGTAACCAGTATGCGGACTATCAGCTCATTTTAAGCAGGATGAGGTTTTAAATGAGTTATTGTTTCTTCATTTCAGAAGTAATTATCACACGTGTATTATTCTTATAGGCAACAACAAATGCGTCATGAACTCCCTTATCTCTAACTACATATGAATATTGAAGTGCTTCATTATAAGATGAAAACTCACCAGTTGAGAATCTATGAATACCGTCCTGGACATTTTCATAGATAACTCCTTGAATATTAAACCTGCTTTTAAGGTCACTTACTGTTGGAATATTATTACGTTTGGCCAATATTTGTACTCTGAATACAACTCCACTAGCGACAATAGTAACAGGTGAAACAGGTACAACTTCGGGTTGAGAACCAGACGATTCATTATTACTTTGGTCGGTCCTATAATCCCAAACAGGTATTTGAGCTTTAACAGGCTCCGTTGGCTTTTTCTTTAGTGATTTTTGTTTCTTATTACCATCAAAGAAATACGATATACCAAAGGAAGTATATAGCAATTGATCATATTTAAACCCATCACTCCAAACATCAACATCATCATTAAGAACTGTTCTTAAACTCATTTCAAAGTTCAATGCCCAATTGTTATTAATCATATAATTCATTCCAACACCTGCGGGAACTACAAATCCTCCAGAATTAAATGTTGTTCCAGCGATGGTACTACCACTATTAATTACTCCTCCTGATAATGCATCTGACAATGTTGTATTCCAACTACCATAACCTATTCCCAATATACCATATACTGAAAATTTCCTCGAACTAGGTCCCCAGAATAAATTATTGAAATCTATAAGTAGATTCACATTTCCATCGAAATAACTACCCGTAAGGGTAAAATCAACATCATCACCTATTGCACTTTTGAGCTTATGACTTTTAACTCCAGTATACCATAGGTTTAATCCTAGACCAAATACAGGAGTAAAGTACTTTCTCACTGTAGCTCCTGTGGCAAATGCAATCTCTCCAGAAAATTTATTAAAATACCCATTGTTACTTGCATCTCCATAGAATTGTGTAAAGCCTAGATTATAATTAAATTGCCAATTACGAGTATACTTAGCCCGTGGGTTAGTTTGAGCATGTACTGTAATTATTGGTATTAGCAATAAGGAAAGAAAAATTATTTTGAGACTTTTATTTGTGGGCATTTGATCTAAGCTCTTAGTTTATTCACAATACTCCATTATATAGTCATGTGACTGACCAAACCCTAATTCAAGAGCCTTATTCCAATCTCTACAAGCACCATCAAGGTCATCTAAATAATATTTAGCTACTCCTCTATTAAAATAATTTCTAACCCAATTGGAATAATCCATTATATCATCAGGTCGCATATCAAGTGCTTTATCAAAATCTTCTATGGCAGCACTATACCTACGCATTTTACTTCTTGAGTTTCCTCTAAATGAATAGATTAGGAAATCATCTGGCTCAGGATCTACTTTCAATGCATCGTTAAAATAATCAATTGCACTTGGCCAGTCCCCCATTTGGTATTTAAGGATTCCCCAGTTATAATAATTTTCATATATCCCATTTGCAGATAAATCATCAACATTCTCAGTCACATCTAACACATACTCCTGTGCATCACGAATAAACGATTTAAACTTAAAAAAACTTGTTTCATAGAAAGTTACATCGAAATTCTTATCCCAATTTGATTTGGCATCATAAAAACTAGCAAGGTATTTTTCATTAAATGACTTTATTAATTTAAACCTAACAACCTCATTTTCTCCGTTCTTAATTGGAAAAACAGCAAAAATTATATTCCAGTCATTGATAACCTCAGATCGTTCAACTTTCTGAATTGCCTTTATAATTTCATTATCTTCAACCTTGCTTTCATAATCACGCACGGTACCTCGAGCATATACATTCATATTAACAGCATATTGCTCATTAAATGGTATATCATCAGGTAATATCATTTCAAGTTTATAACTTGGGAAAACAAAAAAGTCCAAGGATTTAAAACCCCTCCATTCTTCCTCGAGAACAGGGAATTCATATTCACCATCATGGTATTTCTTGACAATTACATTGTATTGCTTATTTCCTACCATAACCTTTCGTAGTTGCAAGGTTATGATATTATCTTGTCCTAATTTTAGTTCCGCATTAGTCCGCTTATTTGTCTTATCATCAGGGTAAGGGATTCGATTATTCGCTGAAAGCCAACTTCCATTGTCCTGCTTTGCCCAGCCTTTCAAATCTTTTATTTCAGATTGAACAGGGCTCAAAGAAGAAAAGTTAACTAATTCTGATTCATCTTGGTCATCACAATTACTCTGACTAAACAATTGATTTTGTGAACCTAGCAGCAATACTAGAAGAATCAGAATAGGAGTTTTTATGATAATCTTAAACATAAAGTCATATTTTTATTGACAATAATTAGCCGAATCTGTAAATTTAGAAAAAAAACGCTGTACAAG
>CALCGQ010000316.1 GCA_937901015.1 uncultured Bacteroidota bacterium
TGTCACTATTGTGAAAAAACTATGCTTAAGGAAAACATTGATTTCTTATAGAAAATACTGAATTACATACTTCCAACATTATTATTCAGCACATACTTATGTACTGAATAATAATGTTATAACTCCCCTAAAACATACTAATATCACTAAAAAACACCACATACTAAAACTTATTGAATTAGGGGAAAATCAACAACTTGATTTTAAGTTTGAAATTAGTGATGCAGCAAAAATAGCTCGATCTCTGGTTGCATTTGCGAATACAGATGGAGGTCGACTACTCATTGGGGTAAAAGATAATGGTCGTATATCTGGAGTTAGGTCAGAAGAAGAGTATTATATGGTAGAAAATGCCGCATCAAAATATTGTTTTCCAGAAGTTAGTTTTCGATCAAAAGAATGGAATCTTGATGGAAAGAAAGTATTGGAGATAATTATACCAAAGAGTGAGGAAATTCCTCATAAAGCTCCTGACACCAATAATAAACCAAAAGCTTATATCAGATACCAAGATCAAAATATACTAGCAAACGGTATCCAAATGAAAATTTGGCAAAAGACAAATAATAACAAGGATATAAAATTCGTTTATTCCGATGAAGCCAGAGAATTGTTAGCTCTCTTCACAGCTGATAAATCACTGCTATTAAGACATATAATTAGCAAAACAAAAATATCAAGATTTAAGACTGAGAGTATGCTTGCAGATTTAGTAATAATGAAAGTATTAATCATGCAGGTTGATGAACTATCGGCATCATTTTTGCTTAATGAGGCAGTTGAAAAGGATTATTAGTAATGTTTTAACTATGTTTGCAATTAACTATGATAAAATTTAATTTCATAAAATATATTGGCACATTTGCATTCGTTTGTTTACTATGCATAAACAGTGTATTGTCTCAACCTAATATTTATAGTAATACAACAAATAAAGGATTCCAAAAAGGGACAAAACCACAAGTATCAGTTTCGTTATCCACAGCCTTTAATTCATATGGTTATGGACTTAACGGTCTGAGTACTTCTGTTATGCCTAAAGTTAGTTTTCCAATTTCAGAAAGGTTTGCAATAACTGCAGGAATTGGATACTCTTCACTATTTATGAATAATAACTCAGGATCGGTATTTAACTCTGCACCTACAAGTTACGGACATATTTTCGTTTCTGGTGATTATCTATTAACTGATAAAATCACTCTTCGAGGAACTGCTTATAAAACCTTTCAAGTTGGTCAACAACAAATGGATATGGGTAATGATATTCGTTCCCCATACTATGATTTCAGTTCACAAGGAGTTATAATGGACGTTGAGTATAAGGTTAATGATAATTTCAGAATTAATGTAGGTTTCGAATACAGGGAACAAAAATATCCCCTGTACGGACCCGGTTTCCATCCTGGTATGTCAAGCTTTGGGAATAACAACTCAGTCTTTGATTTCAACCATAGTCATGGTTTAAATCCATTCTAATCAAAGAAAACCAACCATCAAAATATGATCAGTTTATCGAAAAGAATTGATGCATTTGCTAATTTGGGTAAAGTACTCATCAACTTCGAAAAAGCAAGTATATCACAATACAAGAATACCCATGTGAATGCTCTCGAACAAGCAGTTCTAGACTCTACACATTACAATGGTTGGTTTATTGAAGCTAATGTAAGGTTCATGCTTAATTCCATTGGGAGAAGCCTCTCAAGAGCTAATTTGAGCAAGTGGCTAACCCCATATAAGAACCTTGAAACGAATAGTACTAAAACAATTGGAGTTGTGATGGCAGGGAACGTTCCATTGGTGGGATTTCATGACTTCCTTTGCGTATTAATATCAGGAAACAGTATCCTAGCAAAGTTATCCAGTGATGATGATAAACTGCTTCCATTAGTTGCCGAAATATTGTTTGATATTGAACCTGGGTTTAAAGATATGGTAATCTTCACTTCGGGTCAACTTAAAAAAATAGATGCCATTATAGCCACAGGCAGTAACAATACCTCAAGATATTTTGAATATTACTTCGGGAAATATCCCAATATAATTCGTAAGAATAGAAATGGAATAGCTGTATTAACTGGTGCCGAAACTAAGGAAGAGTTGGAGAACATCAATTTTGATATTAGTATGTACTTCGGATTAGGATGCAGAAACGTATCCCATATCTTTGTACCTGAAGGCTATGATTTTAATAGTTTCTTGCAAGTTTGTGAATCAAATGAAAGTACTAACTCAAATCACAAATATTTCAATAATTACGAATACAACAAGGCTATCTACCTGGTAGGCAGCGTTAATCATTTTGACTCAGGGAATATATTGCTTGTTGAAGACAGTAATTTCAGCACCCCTGTAAGCGTTATTTCATACGAGTATTATTCTAACATTGAAGATATAGTTCATACTCTAGAAATTAATAAAAAGAGTATCCAGTGTATTATTTCTATTAGCAAGGAAATCAATGGCTCTTTCGCACCCGGAACAAGTCAATCTCCAGAACTTTGGGATTATGCTGACGGGGTTGATACGATCGAGTTTTTAACTAATTTATGAGTTTATATTATTAATAACACAAGAATTAAAATAGGGTACTAATTATCACCAATTAAATGTCAATAAAATATTCCATGAAAAATTAGGAAAATAAATCTAAAGGTAATATTTTTGCAGCCCTTTTTAAGAAGCATAGAAAAATCAGGAAAAATGAAAAAAGATATCCATCCAAAAGAGTACAGATTTGTCGTTTTCAAAGACATGTCTAACGATTACGCATTTATAACCAGGTCAACTGCAAACACTAAAGACACTATTGTTTGGGAAGATGGGAAAGAATACCCACTAGTTAAACTTGAGATTTCAAACAGATCTCATCCATTCTTTACTGGAAAAATGAAACTTGTTGATACCGCTGGTCGCGTTGATAAGTTTAAAAACAAATACAAAAAGCATTTCGAGAAGAAAGATTAGTTATTTTTTATTGGCCGATCTTGATTATTCTGTGATTAGCTCGTAAGATCAAATAACAAAATGAAATAAAGCAGAAATGTTTAAGAAATTAAAGTCTTTGTGTTCTCACAAGGACTTTTTTTGTTGCCAGCGACTTCCATAAAAATATATTTACTACACATGCTCATTCGGATTTGCAATCCGAATGCCAAGGAGCAATAGAAAAATAATGTATCATCCGTGAATATTTATATTATTTTTATTCCATCTTTACATTACTAATATTGATCTGAATATGAATTATATATTATTTGACGGCCCTAACCGAAATAAACTTCTACCTCTCTCATTTACAAGACCTGTAGCGGATATCAGAACTGGCATCCTTACAATAAGAGAAAAATGGGAGAACATATTACAATCAAGTATATCATTCTCCACTCAAGATTATTTGAGCAAAAAGTTTCCAAAGGTCGTAACTAATGATAATATTTTCATAGATGGATCTATTATTCCTAATAAAGAATTAGTAAGCCAAATAAAAGAGTTAAAACCTAATCAACTTCTTAAAAAAGATGATCTGGAAATCGCCATTCGTACTTATAATGCTGATTTTTCTGACTTAAACCCTGACGAATTTCATATAGTAGAATCAAATGTTGATTTTCTAAGAATTGAAAATACATGGGATATATTTAGAATAAACCCACAGGCTATTGTTGATGATTTTGAACTACTTACTAAGAATAGAAATACTGAAACAATTTCTTCTACAAATTCAATAATTGGTAATCCAAATAGCATATTTATTGAAAAAGGAGCTGTTGTAGAATATGCATACTTAAATACGAATGATGGCCCCATATATATTGGGAAGGATGCTGAAATTATGGAAGGCTCCAAAATCAGAGGTCCGTTTGCTCTTTGTGAACATGCAACAATTAAAATGGATGCTAAGATATATTCTGGCACAACCATTGGCCCACATTCAAAAGTTGGCGGTGAGGTAAGTAATTCGGTAATCCTTGGCTACAGCAACAAAGGTCACGATGGATTTTTAGGCAATTCTGTAATTGGAGAGTGGTGTAATCTGGGTGCTGACACAAACACATCCAATTTAAAGAACACATATGATTTTGTTAGATTATGGTCGTATGATGCAGATACCTTTGTCAGTACTGGTCTGCAGTTTTGCGGATTAATTATGGGAGATCATTCGAAATCTGGAATCAATACCATGTTCAATACCGGAACTGTTGTTGGTGTTTCCAGTAATATTTACGGCTCAGGTTTCCAACGAAACTTTATTCCTTCATTCATGTGGGGTGGTGCCAGTGGTTTAAAACAATACAATTTCAAGAAGTCGGTAGAAGTTGCCACGGCGGTTTACAAACGTCGAAGTTTGGATTTTGATGAAGTCGAAATAGATATTTTCACAGAAATATTTAACCTCTCTCATAGCAAATAATATACCCATTCTCGCATACAGATTTGTGATTTACACCTTTTGGCACACAAATTGACTTACTAAGTACTTTAATAAAAACAATACTAGAGCTTCAAAACACAGCAAGCTATATTATTGTAAATATGACGATTACAAGATTTCGTATTGAACTAAAAAACAAGAAATCTGACAATTTGACTGAACGACATTAATATATGGATAAAATAATAGGACTAACAGACATTGTTGACACAGAAACAGAATTTTTCCCACTTCTTTCTTCGGAAGATGAAGAAATAATGAATGCGGAAGATGTGCCTGATGAGCTACCAATACTCCCCCTTCGAAATACTGTACTTTTTCCAGGTGTGGTAATTCCAATTACAGTTGGAAGAGACAAATCTATCAAACTAATAAAAGAAGCATATGCAGGAACAAAAACCATCGGTGTTGTTGCTCAAAAAGACGCAGAAGTAGAAGATCCTGACGTTGAAGATCTACAAACCACAGGCACCATAGCAAGGTTAATCAAGATATTGCAAATGCCCGATGGTAATACTACAGCTATAATTCAAGGTAAAAAGAGATTTGAAATAACTGAAATTATTCAGTCTGAACCATACTATAAAGCTAAAATAACAAGCCTTGTAAGCAAAACAGAACTTCCAAAAAATAAGAACTTTGATGCTCTTATTTCTTCGGTTAAGGATCTTAGTGTTCAAATAATTGAAAAATCTCCTACCATTCCATCGGAGGCTGTTTTTGCAATCAACAATATTGAAAGTCCAGTATTTCTTGTGAACTTTATTTCTTCAAATTTAAATGTAGATAATAATGTGAAACAAAACCTACTGGAAATAACTGATATTGAAAAAAGGGCAAATATGGTATTGGAAATCATGACAAAAGAGCTACAAATGCTAGATCTAAAACATGATATACAAACCAAGGTAAAAGTTGATATGGATAAGCAGCAGCGTGATTACATGCTTAACCAACAGCTTAAAACCATTCAGGAAGAACTTGGCGGTGGTCCTCATGATAATGAGATAAGAGAACTAAACGAAAAGGCTTCCAAGAAAAAATGGGCTAAAGAAACTGCCGAGGTTTTCAAAAGCGAGATGATTAAACTTCAACGAATGAATCCCAATGCAGCTGAGTATTCAATACAGCTTGGGTATTTGGATTTACTTGTTGAATTGCCATGGAATGAGTTTTCAGAAGATAACCATGATCTTAACCATGCCCTTGAGGTATTGAATAATGATCATTATGGACTTGAAAAGATAAAAGAAAGAATAATAGAACACCTTGCTGTTCTCAAGCTTAAAAACAATCTTAAATCACCCATACTTTGTTTTGTAGGCCCTCCAGGGGTTGGTAAGACATCATTGGGTAAATCCATTGCAAATGCCTTAAACAGGAAATTTATACGTATGTCATTGGGTGGTGTAAGAGATGAAGCTGAACTTCGTGGTCACCGTAAAACATATATAGGTGCCATGCCAGGTAGAATTATACAAAACTTAAAAAAGGTAAAGACTTCGAATCCAGTTTACATGCTTGACGAAATCGACAAGGTAAGTGGTAACAATTACAATGGAGACCCACAAGCAGCGTTACTGGAAATTCTTGATCCTGAACAAAATAACTCTTTTTACGACAATTACCTTGAGGTTGAATACGATCTCTCGAATGTAATGTTCATTGCTACAGCAAACACTTTGTCCACTGTGCATCCCGCATTACGCGACAGAATGGAGATAATCAACCTTAGCGGTTATATCCTTGAGGAGAAAATTGAGATTGCAAAACGACATCTATTACCTAAACAACTTGATGAACATGGCGTTAAAGCAAAGCAGGTTAAGTTCAACAAATCAGTACTTGAAAAAATTGTTGACGATTATACCCGTGAAGCTGGAGTTCGTTTGCTTGAAAAACAAATTGCTAAAGTAATTCGTAACCGGGCAAAATTCATTGCCATGAACGAAGCTTATGAACCAAAGCTATCTGTAAGTGATCTTACTGAAATACTAGGAATTCCAAGATTCCAAAAGGATCGAGATATAACTAACAAGGTTGCTGGTGTAGTTACTGGCCTTGCATGGACAACAGTTGGTGGTGAAATACTATTCATAGAAGTTAGCCTAAGTAAAGGTAAAGGAATACTTAAACTTACGGGTAATCTCGGAGATGTAATGAAAGAGTCAGC
>CALCGQ010000317.1 GCA_937901015.1 uncultured Bacteroidota bacterium
GGCGAATGCCAATTACGGAAACTGAATACTACAGAAGCAAAAAAGAATTATTTAGTCTTTACTTCCAACTTTAGCGGAACAAATTATGTAAAAGATGCCTGGCGTAAAATTGGATGGTGCTCACTAATTGAAGGAGATACCACCTCTTACTTGAAAGCTCTTAAGCATCTACTGGAATTAGGAGAACTCAATATTGATGCTGATAAAAATGCTCAAGAAGTTGCATTAAAAGAAATAATTCCATCGGTAGACCTTATAAAAGCAAGGTTACTTTCTGATGGTGGATATTACCATATGGCTGATTCTGTGCTATATTCACTCAGTGATGAATCACTTTCAACTCTTCAAATTGTGGAAAAAAACTACCGGCTTGGAAGAATAGCACATCAAACAAAGGATTACGAAAAGGCAAAGAAATATTATATGATCACAATCGATAAAGGAAGAGTATTACCCCAATACTTTGCCGCAAACTCTGCACTTAAACTTGGTAATATTTACGAGTTGCTCAATGAATCTGATAATGCAAAAGTATATTACGAACTCTGTTTGGATATGGATTTTGAAGAATACAAGAATAGTATACGAGGCAAAGCAAAACAAGGACTAGAAAGGGTTACAGATAATTAGCACACTCTAAATTAATCCCTAAAATCATTTATTTCTCTAAATCAGGCTGAAATTACTATAGCTGGAGTTATTAACAATATTAGTATGATCTAATTTGTTAATAAGTGTAAAACTTATCCAATTATCACACTTACTATATTGATTTACTGCAAAAAAGCACAATTTTCCTGAAAATTTTATTGTTAATAACGTAACCTTTTTTCAACAATGTGGTAAAAGGTGGTAAATTATGTATAATTGTGGTAAATAGTTAGTAAATTTGAGCCATAATTCTGAGTTTTTAATGGTCAACATATTAGGCACATACGAATGTAAAGTGGACGCAAAGGGAAGATTTATGTTCCCGGTTCAGTATAAAGGGCAGCTTGGCGAAGCCCTTAAGCAGGGTATGGTGATCAAACGTAGCATATTCAAAAAATGCCTTGAGCTATTCCCCCACGAGAACTGGCAGGAAGAGTCAAAAATGGTTAGTCGGTTGAATATGTTTAAAAAGAAAAACGCAGAATTCGCTACGAAGTTTATGGCAGGTGTTAAGCCCCTTGATTTGGATGGTACAGGAAGATTGCTAATTCCTAAAGATCTAATCTCATATAGTGGTATCACCAAAGAAATTGTACTAACATCAGTTGTAAACCGTATCGAAATCTGGGACAAAACAGCATATGAAGCTGCTGTTGATTATGACCCAGATGACTTTGCCGATTTGGCAGAAGAAGTTATGGGCGAGTTTGAAACTGAATAAACTACAATGTATCACGATCCAGTACTGTTAAACGAAAGCATATCAGGACTTAATATCAACCCCGAAGGGATTTATATTGATGTTACTTTTGGTGGTGGTGGTCATGCTCGTGAGATACTTAAACATCTCACAACGGGACGACTTATAGCATTTGACCAAGATGCAGATGCTCTAAATAACACCATTGATGATGAACGCTTTATTTTAGTTAATCACAACTTTAGCTATCTAAAAAACTTCCTGAAACTTCATAACGCTTCTAAGGTTGACGGCATATTAGCTGATCTCGGTGTATCATCTCACCAATTTGATGTTGCTGAACGTGGTTTCTCAACAAGGTTTAATTCTCAACTTGATATGAGAATGAATCAAAACCAACCAATAACGGCAACTGATATTGTAAATGATTTTGACGAACAAGAACTTAGCAGAATATTCCGGGATTATGGTGAAATTAAAAATCACAGATGCTTTGCCCGAGCCATTACTGAATCTCGTTCCATTAAACCAATAGAAACAACAACTGATCTTTCAAATGCTGTGAGCAAGTGTTTTCCACAACATAAAAGAAACAAGTTTCTTGCTCAGGTATTTCAGGCTCTTCGTATCGAAGTAAATAATGAGATGCAAGTCTTGAGAACACTGCTTCAACAATCTGGTGAATCTCTGTTATCAGGAGGAAGACTAGTGGTTATATCATATCACTCACTGGAAGATAGATTGGTAAAAAACTTCATTAAATCAGGAAACTTTGAAGGTAAAATTGAGAAGGATTTTTATGGAAACCCAATAGTTGATTTCAAACAAATAAGCCGAAAGCCAATCATGCCTAACGATGATGAAATTGAAAAGAATAATAGAGCACGAAGTGCAAAACTAAGAATAGCAGAAAAGAAATAAGAATGTCGCCTAAGTCGAATAAAATAATAGAAACTCACGATGAGGAAGAGGTTGAAGTAAAAGAAAAACCTATCCGTAAAGAGAATGTGGTTAGCAATGCGTTGCAAAATGTATTGGGCGGTACCTATCTCTCGGCTGGTACTTTTAAATTCTTCCGATACCTACTTTATTTGGCATTACTGGCATTCATCTATATAGCTAATAACTACTACGCAGAAAACAATATACGGGAGATCAACAAGCTTCGCAAAGATCTTAAAGAGCTAAGGTATGAGTATATCAGTGTAAAGACACAATTGATGCACA
>CALCGQ010000318.1 GCA_937901015.1 uncultured Bacteroidota bacterium
TGATTATTGCACTATTGTTATCAGTTGCCATTTTTGGAATTGCCGGATCTACCACTTTATTTGTTCCTGAGAATAGTCAAATGATTGTTGTGATACTTCTTATTACAACACTGGGCATAGCGCTTTCACTTGTGCCAAGTGTAAATAAGCTTAATAATACCTTTGAATTGGGAATGTATCTAATATTGGTATTTAGTATCGATGTTGCATCCATGGTTGACTTAACTAATCTAGTTAGCGCATCATCAACAATATTCTATTATGTATTTCTGGTCATATTTGGCTCACTGTTGATTCAGGTATTGTTATCATCAGTATTTAAAATTGATATTGATACGGTAATAATTACTTCAACGGCATTAATTTGCAGTCCACCTTTTGTACCGGCCGTTGCAGGAGCAATTAAAAATAAGGAGATAATCGTATCAGGATTAACTGTTGGAATAATTGGATATGCAGTTGGTAACTACCTTGGTGTTCTTGTGGCAGAGCTACTGCATACATTTTAAATATTAAGATTCTGGCCATTTATAATGGCCAACAAAACGAAAGTCTCTTAGAATAAGAAGTTCAATCCAATATATAAACCGGAGTTTCCATCTTGCTCATTCAATGCTTTTCCCCAGTCAATTGCCAGAATGAAGTTTTGATTCATTGCTATATGAAGTCCAGCTCCAACACTATTATGGAAGGTTTCTGCACCAAAATCAAAGTATTCTGATTTTTCATCAGGTGCAAATGTTGCAATTTTGTTTGCCTGATCTTCAACATCATATTCCTTAATTACCCTACCTGAGTCGAAGAAAGTACTTAGAGCAAAATAGAAATTCTGGTTAAACAATTGTGTTGAGAACATCTTCCATCTAAATTCAAAGTTACCATAAGCAATACCTTCACCTACAACACGGTTCCGAAGTATACCTCTTAATGTTTTTGATCCACCAAGTCCTTCACTATATGCACCGTTCATTCTCGACATATACATTATTGGCTCAACGTAAAATGGAGCTTTTCCCGCAATGGTAGTTTGAAGTCCTAGTCGGTAAACAAATGACAACTTCTTCTTAATTAGAGTGAAATATTGACGATGGGTAACCACAAGTTTTGTAAATCCACTTTCCATATTTGACAATGGTTTAGGAGCTCCAATAAGTAATACTTCTGACCATACTCCACGCATTGGGTTAGGTTCATTATCACGAGTATCAAAAACAGCACCTAATTTGAAGTTTGTTAGCATACCACCTCTTTTCTGGCTCTCGGGGATAATACCCCAGTTGATGTATTTGTCATAAAGGCCAGGTGTATCAGGTAGTATTTTTTCACCTGATTTGTTTTTATTAAGATGCTCAATATCAACAGAATTAGTATAGATGCTAAAGAAGTTAAAACCTGCAAGCCATCTAAAGTTTCCTGCAATTTCACCTTGGAAGTCGAGTTTTACACGGAAAAATTCGCGTTTCATGGCGTAAAACACTCTGGTTTTATAATCAGCGCTACCTGTTTCTTCCCAAGCACTATTATAAACGGCTTCATAACCATTGAAACCGTAGAAACTATATGTTTGGTCTGGAACATAACTAATGTCCGCACTTACTCTTACTCCCTTAATGAGTTTTTCTGAGTCATAATATAATCTAAAAATACCACTTCCTTTTGTGTACCATGAAGCTTCAAAGTAAAGTGAATGGTCATATCTAGGATATTCTGAACCATCTCCATAATTGTAAAGATTAACCAAGGCACCATATTGAAAACCAAGATCAGAATTATATGAAACAACCGGTAATGCACCTAAATTCCATCCTTTTTTGATTTTTTCTTTCTTCTCCTTTTTTTCTTTTTTATCTGATTCCTGAGCCTGAGCTAAGGGCAAGATTAGCAGTAACCCAATAATTAGGATAATAGTTCTTTTAAGATTATTCATATTGTCGGTTTTTGTTGAATATACTTAGTGGTTATTATTTCTTAACAAATGTTCCTGAATTTAGTCTGCTAGTCAAATTTGAGATTTGATAAGTATAGATCCCTTCTGGTAAATTGGACGTGGAAATTTTGATCTCTTTAGTATGAAATTCATGTGATGATATCAATTTTCCGCCGATGTCAAATATTGATAGGCTTCGATTATTATCATCTCCATCAGTTTCAAAATATACAAATTCGGTGGTTGGATTTGGGTAGATATTAACCTTCAATCGATCATAATCAAGGTTAAAAATTCCCGTATTTGTTTCAATCGCAATACTGTCAACGAGTAATACCGAACCTGCATGAAATACTTGCCCTGATGAAAGAATTATTACGTTAAATGTATCTGGAGTATGAGAGTTCAGATAACCCATTTCCACTGTAAAAGGAGTCCATTCAGATGCATCGTGTAAATATCCAAATCCATATCCAATAGTATCTATATCACCTTGACTATCTCGTTTGAAATTGTAGATTAATACTGTTGCCGAATCGTTATCAACGCCTTCATACTTATACATTCCTGTTAGCTTTTTAACATTCTCATTAAGAGGTAGTCCTCCACTAATGCTGTAATCAAGAGTTAGTAGATCAACAAAAATATCTGCGAGAGTCAACAATCCTGGAGCATCGGTGAATCCGAGAAGATTTCTGGTTTCTAATCTGGCAGAAAAACTACCCGAATATGCATCTGTGGATTTAAAAACTGTTGCTTCATTTACTGGTGCCATAAATGGATTTGGAGTATTCCATTCATCCGGATCATCATATGATCCATGTGAAGTCCAATTGTTAAACTCATGATTTGGAATCATCTGACCATAAGAAACAAATGTAAAGAGTATAAAAATAAAAGGGATAATAAGGTTTTTCATTTTTTTAACTTTTTATTCGGCCTCCAAAGGCGTTATTATTTTTTGATGCTAATTTAAACTTTATATTCGTTTCTTGAAATTAATTCAAATTTTAATGACTTTTTCAAAAGGTAAATATTTGTTGTACAGCTTGTTGGGTGTTATTGCAATATTTTCGTTTTGTAATAAATCAATAATTGCACAAAATGAAACTGATAGTTTACAAATACTTGATGCCATAATAATAACAAGCGATAGTTTATTACCGGTTCATAATGCCCATGTAATCAGTAAGTTTAATCGATGGGGTACCATTAGTAATAAGGAGGGGAGGTTTAAGCTTTATGTTCGTAATAATGACTCTGTTTTAATCACCTCAGTTGGCTTAAGCTCACTCATTATTGAGATGAAACCTCATCATTTCATGGAGGATAGTATTGTGGTAATTAAAATGCCAAAGGATACACTTTCCATTAATGAAGTTGTAATTCGTGCATACTGGGATTATACAACTATGAAGCAAATTGTAGTTGACATGCATCCAATTGACTTATCACAGTTTTATCCCGATTGGAATGGAACGGGGTTATTATATAAGGAGCCAACACCTATGTCATTTAAGGGGCCTATTCAGGCTTTATACGATGTGTTTAACAGAAGTGCCAGACTTCAGCGCAAACTTATGCAAAATAGAAAAGATTATAATAGAAACATGAATCAGATGGGTCGATATGGAGACACTATCCCTGTTATGCCTGAGCATATGCAAGTGTTACCAGACTAACTTTTACATTTTGAATTTCTAACAAGACCTCTGCACATGCTTCAAGAGTTGCTCCGGTTGTAAGAACATCATCCACTAACAGAATATGCATTCCTTCAAGTTTATTTGGTTCATTCAAACAAAATTTACCCCTTACATTTTCCCATCTTGTGTATCTTGCTTTCTTGGTTTGGGTTTCAGTAAACTCTGATCTTATGAGTGCAGTTGTATTGGTAGTAATATTAAGAGCCCTACTTATACCAACTGATATTACCTCACTTTGATTAAATCCACGCGTTTTTACCTTCTTAATATGGAGAGGTACTGGTACAACTACATTTATATCACTAAATAATGGAGATTTAACCAGGTCTTTAGCAATTAATTCGCCAAAATAATATCCTATATCCTTATTGCCTTTATACTTGAAATTGTGAATTAGTCTTTGAACTATTCCCCCCTTATTGAAAAATAAGAATGATGTGGCTGAGGTTAAATTTACTCTACCCCAGAAAATGCGTGAAATTGGATTGTCCTCGAAGTAATGAAAGTTTGTGGCTGGCAACTTGAATCTGCAATTTATGCAGATTACATTCTCCTGTTTTACCAATGGATTTCCACATGCCTGACATAGATTGGGAAAGAATAAGTTCAGAAAATCATGAAGCCACATTGTCCTTAGGTTAATCAGGTTTTTGCACGACTAATATACTACAAAAGTCAGGTGCTTGTCAAGAATTAAGTAGTATTCGACTATAATGAATAGATATTCAGGTATTTAATTATAGTTTTAAATCTTCGATTTCATTTCCATAATCATACTGAAGGTCTTCATGTAGTGAAGAAAGAGCTTTGTTAATTGTCTCAAGTGTTCTCAAATAAAGATTTTTAAGGGGAAGAAGTTTTTCTGATAAAGGCAATATTTCCTTAAGCTCTGTACAAAAGTAAATCAGTAATTCAACTTCAGTTTCTTTATTTCCTGAATAGCGAATATACTTCTTAGTTGTTCGTAATATCTTTCGGACACTTTTCTTAATATAGAAATAACTTGAGGTGTTAATCTGACTAAATTCTTCTTGAATTTCTCTCTTTGCACTTAGTATATAGGCAGACTCATTGGTGCTTTCATAAAGCAAATATGTTAGCAATTCCTTATTTTCTTTTTTGAATTTAGAGAGGCGAAGGCAGATATTAACCAGTTCATCAGGTTTGCGACTACCGAGTTCAATTTTTAGTTCTCTAACGGTGGCAGCTTTCATAGAAGTAGGTATTTAAAAATCAAAACCAAAAATTAATGGGCGATGACCAATGACTAATCACTAACTACTCCTCCTTAATAACAGGAGCTTCTTCAACCTGAACAACAGTTTTGGTTTCTTCGTTAAAAACGAAAGCTACCACATGGCAATCCGCAGGAATCCAATCAGCATCAAACGCTTTGGTATATGATTTCTCATAAGTAACATCTACAACAACAGTACCTCCTGAACTTAACATTTCACCCCAAGCACCATTTAAAGAGCCTCTCAGCACATGATTGTGAATATAGTTCTCGTCGATTGGAGTATCTCCAATTTCAGGATCCTTGTTCTTTTGAGGAGAAATTATATTATCTTGAGTAACGCATACTAAGAGTTTGTAGTTACCTGCTACAGCTTCTTGAAAGTCGGTTTTAACAGTTGTTGTTAAGGTATTACTTTCAGTATTAAATTCATTTGAGATTGTGATTAATGCATCCGCTGGTTCCATTAATAATGGGTCAACAGTTTCAGCCCAGCTTTGTGGGTAGAGAACATAACCACCAGGTCCTTTAACTCGATCAATCAGTCCGTTTGGATTACCCATAGCGCTATTGCCAAAGAAAGTATCCCATTCATTTCCAGCTTCTGTATTATAATCAGCAGCAAATAATGGATTATCTTCAAAATTTGGTTTTGCAAAATATCCGGCATGAACACCAATTATAACTACTCTGTCACAAAACTGCTCTTTAAGATCATGCGCAAGCACTGCTGCCCCAGGGCAATTTACACATCCATGGCCAGTATAATCTTCAATAAGAACTTTTTTATTTCCACTACAATAATCACGGGACTCAATATAGGGAGCTGATACTTTATCGCATGAATTCAATAAGAATGAGAAGAGTATAAGAACAGGAATTATATATTTTGTTTTCATCTTTTTAGTTTTTAGAAGCTACTTGAAATTGTTACATAAAATCCACTTGATGCAGGAACCTGGCGACAAACACCGCCTACACATACAACACCTTCTCGCTGACGTCCATATGTAAGTGCAAAACGAGTGGTTTGTAGGGTATAACCAAATGATCCAGTATAGTAATGAGTTCTCTCATACGAGTGCTTATTCCCATAGTTATATTGGTCAGCAATGGTAAAAAACCAATGTGGGGAAATTGTATATTCGATTAGCGCAGCAGCCCAGTCACCTTTGTCTTCCTTGGTCCATAATCCCTGAACTTCCCATCTAATTGACTTCTTTGATGTGAATTTCCATGTCATATCAATGATACCAATATTAGCTTTTACATTAGGATCTCCAGTATGTCCTAGTATTGTTGCAATGTCATAATCTTGATAGATGTATTTGAAAGTACCTTTAAACTTTCTACTAAACTTCTTGTCGATTTCAATGGTTAAGTCTCTGTTAAAGATTTGGTCTCCAAATTTAAAGAAGTCAGATGTCCAACCCATTGTACCACTTTGTCCGATATAAGCTGTATCATTGGCTTTTTCTCTAGCAATATCATTCATCTGTGAATAATTTACTGAAATACCCATACCGTATTTGCCTCCTAACTTACTTTTCTTAGGGACTTTATAATTTATCTGTATCTGAAATCCCATTTCACCATTTGGCTGTGTAGCATATGGATACATAGCTGCAAGCATATATGTGTGAGCCTCAACTAATGGAGGCAGGAAGTTAATATCCAATGCATTTGATGTAACGGCCTGATCAGATTTAAAGCTCATATTATCAATTCGTTTAAATTGAGCATAAATACCTAGTCCTTTTGTTGAGTATGATCCTGAAAGAATAAATGCATCACCTGGCTTATATATGTAATTATTAAGAGCAGATGGATCATTTATTTTATATGCATATTCTGATGAGAAATTAAATTTGCCAATTCCAAGATTGAAACGTCCAGCAAATGATGCAACATTTTGAGGAAGTTTGTAAAATGGGTTTTGATCAGATTGATATTTACTAACTGCGCTACCTCCAAGTATTAGCCTTACCTTTGAGTCAGCCATTCCAGCAAATACATCATTTAAGTTTATTTCACCATCGAAACCTTTAATAATTCCACGTGTATTTTTTTCATATTTAGTCCAGAAAAATCTTTGAGTACCATAAATACCTTTAAAGATTAAACCTTTTGTTGGTTCATATATAACTCTGGCGCCATTAATAGAATTGTCGTATCCTAATGTCCACTCCTGATAGGTTCTTAATGTTAACCCATTTCCAAATTGCTCATAGAAATTACCAACTGTGAAACTAAATTTTTCTGTTGTGTATGTTGCCCATAAATATGGAAAGCCTTGTCCATCAAGACTTCTGTCGAAACCTGCAATTGGTGGTAAATAAGCTTCATATCTAAAGCCTGCAGAAAAGTCACCAATGCTGTAAATAATATCAGCAAATGCATTGAATCCAAATACATTACCATTTATCAATGAGTCACTGATACCTAGAGCATCATCAGCATGGTAATACATTGCATCTACCTCAAAACTACCATGAACTTGTGATTTCCCCAAAAAACCTTGTGCAAAAGATGCTGAAGAGAAAACTATAGCAATTGCTAAAATTGAAAATATCTTTTTCATTATATCTTTTTCAAAAATTAATTTCTAGTGTTTTCCTGAAATATCTTCACCTGCAGCTACTTTTTCCACAAGCTCATAAATCTCATCTTCAAGGCCTTCATAATATGAAGTGTGTTGATAAACAATATTTCCTTCACCATCGATAATAAATGTATGAGGAATCATGTTAACACTCATTGCACGTTTTAGATCACCATTTGGATCAAGCAATACATCGAATTCCCAACTTTTACCATTAACAAAAGGAAGTACTTTTGCAGTTGAACGAGCATCATCGATGGAAACAGCATAAATCTTCACACCAGTTTCTTCCTGCCAGTCTTCATAGTTGTCGTTATAAGCATCAAGCTCTTTTTTACATGGCTTGCACCATAGAGCCCAGAAACTAATTAGTATAGGTTTCCCATTATTGTCAATATTCTGGATATTAAAAGTCTCTCCAGAAAGAGTTTTTACATTAACGGAAGGTAGTTTACTTCCTTGTTTTGCTTCCTGAGCTGAAAGCATACCGCCAATTAAAAGTGCTAATGATAGAATAATTAAATTTTTCATATATATCTAAATTTTATATTTTCAGTTACACTGATTGACAACCTTTATTTTCTATGAGTTGCATATGCTAATGAGCAAATATACAGATTAAATTATTGAGTGTATTTTGCAATTTTCATTGATAAAAACAAATTCTATACCACTTACGGTAATATTGCAAAGTATAATATTGTTACGGTAGAAAATGAACTTTTACTCAGATATTATTTTCGATTGCAAAATATTGAATTGCAGCTTTATAACTATAAGTAAACCTCGAGTAGTTTTGATTTTGTTTTAGGAACTAGATTAATCTGACTTAAATATGCCGGAACAAGCACAGCTTCTCCAACTTCGATTTTTATCTCTCCTTCATCCCAAACAATAATAGTGGAGCCTTCTACACCAATATAAATAATAAAAGAATCCAAAATTTCAATGTCCTTGGAAATTGGCTTGTCGAATTCTACAATATTTGTAATAAATTTATCACAATCAACCACTTTAGCAGAATTATTTAATTCTACATTATAATCAGTACGATAACTATCGTATTTCTTAAAATCAATGGCATCCAATGCTTCATCGGTGTGGAGTTCTCTGGGATTACCATCAACACCTATTCTATCCCAATCATACATTCGGTATGTAGTATCTGATGTTTGTTGAATTTCAGCAAGTAACATACCTGGACCTATGGCATGAACTCTTCCTGCCGGCATAAAGAAAACATCGTCTTTTTTTACATTCTCAAAGTTCATTATACTTTTTAGAGTACCATTTTTGAGATGCGATAGATATGTTTCTTTATCAATTTCCTGATTGAACCCGCTTATCAATTGAGTATCCTTGTCAGCACCCAATGTGTACCACATTTCTGTTTTGCCTTTGCCAATTTTACGCTTTTTCGCAAGGGTGTCATCAGGATGAACTTGAATTGATAGCCAGTCGTTAGCATCTATAAACTTTATCAAAAGAGGGAATTCTTCACCATATTTATCAAATACCTTTTCACCTACTAAATCAGCCATATAGATTTCAACAAGTTCGTTAAGTTCGTTTTCTTCCAGAAAACCATCACTTACGATTGATTCATTACCCTTTACTCCTGAAACAACCCATACTTCACCACAATTGGGCAGGTCACCATAGTCCATTCCCAGTTCGGTTTTAATTTTTTGGCCTCCCCAAATTTTATCTTTAAATATGGGTTTAAATTTTAGTGGATATAATGACTTCATCTTTTTCCTTGTCTTTGACTTTTCCAAAGTTTAAACTTTGGAAAAGTAGAAGTTAATAAAACAACAAAATTAGCTATTTTTGAGACTAAATCATTACTAAATTAAAATGAAGGATAACAGAAGAAATTTCATTAAAACTGCAACGGTTGCTGGCATTGGGTTGGCAATTGCACCAAATATAGCATTTGCTAATAAAAAAAGTGATTCTAAAGTTAGACTAGGGTTTATTGGCCTTGGGTTAAGAGGGTTGCTGCATCTTAATAACGCAGTACAACGAGATGATATAGAGGTTACTGCAATTTGTGATATCGACAATAAGCGTTTACAAATGTCACAAGACCTTCTAATAAAGGCTGGCTATCCCAAAGCCAAAGAATTTAGTGATGGTGAATATGATTATCGTAATTTGCTGGAAGAGAAAGATGTTGACGCTGTTATTATTTCTACACCATGGTTGTGGCATACACCAATGACAGTTGATTCTATGAAAGCCGGTAAGTATGCTGGTGTTGAAGTTAGTGCAGCAACATCGATGGAGGAATGTTGGGATTTAGTAAATACCTATGAGGAAACAGGTACCCACATGATGATTCTCGAAAACGTAAATTACCGTCGCGACGTTATGGCCATCTTGAATATGGTAAAACAAAATGTATTTGGTGAACTTGTTCATTATCGTTGTGGTTACCAACATGATCTAAGAGCTGTAAAATTCAATAATGGATTGCAACCATATGGTGGAGGTGTGCTCTTTGGTGCAAAGGCGACAAGTGAGGCGCAATGGCGCACACTTCACAGCTTGAAGCGTAATGCTGATCTTTATCCAACTCATGGAATTGGGCCAATTGCAGCATATGCGGATATCAATAGAGGCAATAGATTTATGTCGCTTACATCTCATGCCACAAAAGCCAGAGGCTTAAATGATTATATTGTTAAAGAAGCGGGGGAGGATGATCCAAATGCAAAACTTAAATGGAAACTAGGTGATGTAGTAACTACTACAATTGAAACTGCAAATGGAGAAACAATTATTGTAACACATGATACGAACCTACCACGACCTTATTCATTGGGCTTCAGAGTTCAGGGAACAAAAGGGCTGTGGGAAGTAGATGGAGATAGAATTTATGTGGAAGGAGTTTCTAACCCCCACAGATGGGATGATAGTGCTCCTTGGCTTGAGAAATATGATCATCCATTATGGAAAAAATTTGAAGATAGAGCTGTTGGAGCAGGTCACGGTGGCATGGACTTCTTTGTTCTAAATGCATTTGTTGAAAGTGTAAAGAACAATGTTGCTCCTCCTTTGGATGCTTATGATGCAGCAGCATGGAGTGCTATAACACCATTGTCTGAAGTTTCAATTGCAAATAATGGTGAAGTCCAGGACTTTCCAGATTTCACCAGAGCTCAGTGGATTAAACGTCAGCCATATAATTGGATGAAGGATACTTATTAAGTTCTTTGACTTTTCCAAAGTTTAAACTTTGGAAAAGCAGAAGTTAATAAAACAACAAAATACGCAACTAGGCGTAGTCTCCAGACTACGCCTAGATCGTAGATAGTATAATAGCTACACCACATATTATATAATTCTTACTATATTTGTGGTGATCTAACCCAAAAATATGTCCGATTCATACCAAATTAAGGATCAGTATGCATTATATTTTATTACGCTAAGCGTGGTGTTTTGGTTGGATATTTTTACTCGTGAATCTTATCGTAGGATCTTACTAGAATCTTTTAGTTATTGTCGTAGACAAAAATATCTAGAAATATATGCTTATGTAATTATGTCAAATCATGTACATATGATGGTTAGTTCTACAAATGGGACCTTGTCAAATACCATTCGTGATTTAAAAAAGTTTACCTCGAACAATATAATTGAGAAGGTAAAATCAAATAAGGAAAGTAGAAGAAGGTGGCTGTTACGAGAATTTAAATACGCTGCTAGTAGACATAAGCGAAATGCTAATTTTCAGGTCTGGACACATAATAATCATGCTGTTGAGTTGAGAACAAATCAAATGATCGATCAGCGACTTAATTATTTTCATCAAAACCCTGTTAAATCTGGAATTGTTGAAAATGCCTTAGACTATTTATATAGTAGTGCAAGAAATTATTGTGATTATAATGATGTGTTGATTGAGATTGATTTACTTGATTGAACAAGCTTTAATCGTAGTCTGGAGACTACGCTAGGGTTTCTATAACATAGCCACTAGACTCTCGGCGTAGTCTCCAGACTACGCCGAGGAGTTTTAATCATTATTGAATCACAATCTTATGTTGTTCAGTTTTATTCCCTGTTTCGATATGCACTATATATGAGCCAGTGAGTAAATCAGGCAGGTTGATTCTACTAGTGCCATTTTCTACCTTTGTTTCATAAACTACTCTTCCACTAATATCAAGAATACTAGCATGTATTTCTTCATAATATTTATTTGTTGAGATATTGATATGGTCAGTGGCAGGAACTGGGTATACCTTAAACTCTTTATCTGTTGCAATTGTTTCTTCTTCACCAACATAAATATCCAAAAGATACTCTGCTGTAAATAGTCCGCGACCATGTGTTGCTGCTAGCACAATATCATCGCCATGGCGTAGCTTGAGCATATCAACTCTTACATTTGCCATACCATCAACAGATGGGAACCAGGTTGTGTTTTCTTCATTTAGAGTGTTTGTCCACCATACACCAATTTCAGTTGCAAGTAAGGCCTGACTTTGATTGTCAGGATGGAAAATTGCCCAGCGGATTGGCATATCTGGAAGATTACCTTCTTTCTCGATCCAAGTATCTCCACCATCAGTTGTTAGCCAAACTGAGGAAACTCCGTAGTTTGAAAAAGTAACCAGTAGATTATCTTCATTTTCACCAATGGTGATACATGAAATATTTGCAGTTGGAAAATCAGAACTGCCAATTTCAATGGTTTCAGGATTTTCCTGAGCGTTTGTTACTTTAAACAAGCTACCGGCTTGTGATCCAATAAAAAGTGTAGATGTTCCCTCAGGTGAAAACCGAGAATATGTAACTGCTGAGTAAGGAACAAAAATTCCTGTACCAAGACTTATCATATTTGTCACAACATTGAAAGGCAATTCAGATGCACGTAACAACCTATTATTATCACTTCCAAAAAACCCAACAGCATTTGAATAAAGTATATTGTTTTTATAGTCATAGTCGGCAGGACTAATAAAAGTACCTGAATTTCCTCCAAAATTATCTGCTTGACTATTACTACTCCAAGAAGTATAGCTATTATAATATACAGAAGTTATAAAAATATTGGATTGGTCTTTATCCCAAAAACAAAAGGCACCATCACCTCCATCGATCATGTCGTTAATATCCAAAGCAGAACCGGTATGGTAAAGAGTACCATTATCCTGTAAACCTCCGATATAGTATTTGGAAAATGGTGTTGGTTTTATTGCTGCAGAATAAAACTGTAGTGTGCTATAACCTTGGTTTCTTTCAATGAAATCAGGATAAGAATTATCTGCATTCAAACTTAAGAATACTCCACCATCACTACTAAAAATAGCTGTACTATTCGATCCGGGCTGGAACTGAATATTGTGCTGGTCGGCATGAACATATTCATCACCACCACCGTAATACATCATTGCCCAATCGGATATATGAGCCCAGTTACTACCTCCATCAGTTGTTTTCCACAAGTCAAGCCCCCCTGTAAAAATAGAGTTTGGGTTAGTTGGATCAACCTTTAATACAAATGCATGCCATGCTAGTGTTGACCATTCCTCATCTGGAATATTCATATCTGTCCATGTTGTTCCACCATCAATAGATCTGGCCATGTATCTGCCTCTGTAATAAGTAAACCCGCTATTGTATCCTGCAGCGAATTGTGCATAAACAATATTAGGGTCAGATGGTGCAGCTGCCACAAGAGTTCTTGCAGGTACTTTGTAGTATGATTCGTTTGAAATAATTGTATTATAATCTGAATATGTTGTCCATGATCCTTCCAATCCGCTATCCGAATAAAGGATTGTCGCACCTCCTTGTTTATCAAGGTTTTCCATTGTTCCAATGAAAATTCTTCCATTAGTTGAAATTTCAATATCTGCCGGAGCATATGGTTTGTTTGTTAGGCTTTGTGGAATTATTGGTAATACTTGAGACCAAGTGTCTCCACCATCTTCCGAACGATACAATCCATCGGTTGGATGACTTTCATGATCAATACCCTCGTATGTTCCTGATGCAACGCATGCATAAATTACACTTGCTCCATTTTCATCTCTTACGGCTATATCTGTTATATAATCAAAACCAGCGGTGCTATCCATAAGGTTCCATGTTTGTCCGCCATCAGTAGTCTTATAAATCCCTGCTCCTACACCTGAAGATGCACGATAAATAATTCTGGCCGTCTGAGCTTCACCTGTACCAACATACATTGTTTGTGTATTATTAGGGTCAAAAGTTATACAGCTTACTGCTAGGTTACTCCAGAAGTCATTGACAGGTGTCCACTCTTCATTTGTATTCATGATGTTATCAACATACCAAAGTCCACCGGTTACTCCACCAGCCCACACTTTTGTATTGTCGGGATCATTTGGGTCAAACATAATAGCACGAGTACGACCACCCATGTCTGATCCTGAAGTTTCCCAATCCATAAGTCCATTGGTACTTCTTCCTGACATTTGAATTGCTTGTAACTCTTTAGTACTATGATATGCTTCTACTAATCTATCTTTAGGAACTTCTCCAGTTTCTGGGTCAGCAGTCATAATATACTCCTGAAAAGCTGCCATATCTGGTTGATTAGGCGACTTGATATCCTTATTAATCAAATCCACCTCGGGTTTAATATCCATTGCTTTTTGAAGAATACTTAGCTCGTATTTTTCTCTTTCGCTGGATTGATTTTGAGATAAAAAATAGCCTCCGGAAATAAATAGAAGTGCAATGATTGTAATACTAGAAACAGACTTAATATTCATGATTTTGATATTGTTTATTTGATGTTGTAAAGATAGACAATCACACCTATTTAAAAGTTGTATGGTTATATAGTTACTAAAATTAACTTCTTCTATGGTTCTAGCATATAGAGAATTATGTTTAGCTTTGATAGCTCAATTTATTAGCCACCAAAAATGGATAAGATTATCAAGATTATTATAGTTGCAATTCTACTAACTGGAGTTGTTTCATCATGCTCATATTTAGAACGTCACGACGAAAAGAAACGAATATATATTGTTAAATCAAATACTTTAAATGTTAGGCAGTCAGGCAATACCAAATCAAGTATAATTGGAAAAGTTTATAAGAATGACACTCTCAATAAAGTTAAAGCTTATATTCATTGGATTGCAATTGAATTCAATGGAGATACAGGATATGTGAGTACTAAATATGTAGAATCAATTCGTGTTTTTGATAGTTCCAGAGTTGCAAATATGAAACTTGACCCGGTTTCTACGATTATTAGAGATTCGATGAATAATTATCTTAATTGGAGAAAATGGGAGTTTTGGGTAGGGATGGTTGTAATGTATCTTATTTCAAGAGGCCTACTGGCAATTTGCAGAAACCTTGATGATATATTAGATGATTGGGGATATGAAGAGTATAGTAGTTTGCCCTATTATTCAGGAATCTTTGGTTCTCTGTTGTCATTTGTATTAATGTTCTGGAGGGAAGAAGTAATGCAAAACATCTTCCTAAATAAACTGATGTGGCTGCCACATGATAACAACTGGATTAGCTGGTATATATGGTCATTAGCGGTATTACTATTATTATTTTCCACAATTTCGTTTTTGTCAAATCTTATTACTTATGGATGGAAAGGTGTGTTTAGGACCCTTTATTATTATCTAACTTCAATTATTACATTTATTACTGGTTTGTTCATAGGAGTATTTATTGTCGTATTTGCCATTGGTTACATCCTTATTTCCATTGTGACAGGGTTAACAACAATTTCGGAAAGTGAATTGATATCAAAAGCTACTTATGATGGATTAGGATCATTAAATCTAAGCGAATGGCAAGCATTGGGAAGGATATTTAGAAGACATGGTCTTAGTGAAGCTGCGGATTCTATAGATGATGCTTTTCATTAAATACAAGCTTGGTAATTGCTAGATTTAATATCTTTACTGTTCCTAAACCTGCAAATTATGAAAATCAAAACCAAACTATTGGTTAGTTGGATTATTCTTATCCATATATCTCTATTTAATTGTGGTTTAACATATGCCCAAGGTACAATTCATGGGACTATTACAAGTATTCATGATTCTCTTCCATTACAGTATGTCACAGTTCATGCCATTGGATCTGTAACCATAACTGATGAAATCGATGTTTATGGAAATTATAGTATTACTGCTGATCCAGATAATTATCAAATTAATGCAATACTCCTTGGCTATGATACAGTTACTATTGACACGGTATTGAGTTTAGCAAACAACATAGAGTTAAATATAATGATGAATCGTACTGCATATCCAGTGCCATGGGTAAATGGGGTGCTTAGTGAGGATGGTGAATCTTGCCATGTTGAATGGGGGTTACCAATAGGTCCTTATGAATTAATTGGGTTTTCAGTTGGCAGGGTGAAGCATTTTGATCCATGTTATGGTCCTGAATATGGTACTTTAACACCCTTGGCTAATCCTGGTCCTACAATTACCGAGTTTACAGATATTTTCGCGGGAGGAGGAGCTCCAGGCCTTTTTGCGTATGCTGTAAAACCCATATATGATTTCGGGTCTACAAATTGGACATACTCAAATACTGTACTTCACGGAAACAACATTGTTAATTTCGAAATTAGCCTATGTAACGGAATTTTGCCTGACAGTACTTTAATCACAATGACTTATATCGATACATGTTTATATGCAGAGTATTATACATGGGCTAATGATTTGGGGTTTGCTAGTCAGGATAATGTCGGATCAGGACTATATAATATTCAAATAGAAGCACCTAATCAACCTGTCTATAATGTTGACAATGTTTCGATAATGAACGATACTACAATTTATATTGAGTTCTCTTCGAATATGTTTCCTCCACGAAATCTGTCTATGGATTCAATTACAAATATTGCAACATGGGAAACTCCATTGGCAGCCGATATACTATTTGCAAATTTTGAAGAAACCATATTTCCACCAAATTGGTGGTGGGATATATCGAATTGTAGTATAGGTTGGCATCGTATGGATTCTGATACAAATTATTCATTCTATGTACCACCTGGTGATGGTTACTTTGCAGTAGCTGATAACGTGGAGAGTAATTCCAATGGGTGCGATAATAATCAAGATTATTTGTTTACACCATTGGTAAGCTTTGTTGATGGCAAAAACTATTATCTTCAATTTGATTATTATTTTGATCAAAAAATGGATGACCAAGCTTATGTGGTTTTCAAAGATACCAACCAATTGCAAATTGATATACTTGAATCTTTGGGTTCATCAAATGGATGGGAAACTAAGTTGATTGATATTTCAGGTTTGGCAAGTTATGGCTCTGGAATACTCAATATTGGGTTTCATCATACTGATAACTCATGGTATATACCAACAGGATTGGCAATAGATAATATAAGTATTTATACTGATGAATCGGCAATTGAAGGATATGAAATATACCTTGATGGAATTGTAATTGATACCGTACCCGAGGATCAAACAAGCTATCAATTTCTAGATCTTATCAATGACCAACCCTATGAAGTTTGTGTAAAAGCAATGTATGAATGTGGTACTTCCGAAAAAATTTGTGAAAGTTTGAACTATTATGAGCAACCCATATATTCCTTACCATATTTTGAAGGATGGGATAATAAGACGTCCATTCTTAATGATTGGATGGTTATTGGTACCGATTTTAACTGGAGGATTAATAATGACATAGGTAGTCCGGCACCTTCAGTACATTTTAGAGGTGATTCTGTTGTTGGTGTAGAATACTCGAGTTCAATAATTAGCCCTCTATTAATTGCAGAAAATATATTGTCAGATAGCATTTTCTTTGAATTTGATATAAGCCAGGATGTGGTTTATACCACTGGAACTGATACCCTAAGGATTGCTGTTTCTGATGGAATAAGCTGGCATTACATTTATGAAACAAGAAGTACTTCTGATTTTGATTTCAGCCCTCATAAATTCGATATTTCTGACATTGCTCTTGGAAATATTATTCAACTAAAAGTCGAGACTGTTGGAATGAATTCAAGCAATATTAGTTGGTATATTGACAATATTAATGTTTACATGGTATGTAATTCACCCAGATTACTTAGAGCTGAAGAAAACTGGCTTGAATATTCCGCACCATCTGTGAAATTATTATGGGAAGCACCAACTATAGCAAAAAATAATGTTGGTAGAATAACTCAGGACAATCCTGAATTAATTGATGCACAAGTTGATGGAATAGAAGTTGATATAGCTGTGATAGAATCATCACTAAGCAACCGTGGGTTATTGTTTGGTTTTAACATATACCGAAGGCAAAATGAAGAAAGTTACATGCTTTATGACATGGTAGATTATTTGCCAGGTCAGAATAGTTATGAGTTCTTTGATACAATTCCACATGTAGATATTCATGTTGAATATTTTTATCAGATAACTGCAATTTGGCAAAGTAACCTCGATTATTGTGAATCGTACCCGGCATTGTCAAAACTCAATCCCAATGAAGACTTTGTATATATCCTCCTTGAAGATATAGTTGAACAATCATCATACAATAGGTTAAAGGTTTTCCCAAATCCAGCCAATGATTTTGTACATATTGAATCAAATTATCCTATCAAATCTGTAAGGATTTTTAACCTGTCAGGACAAAGTATTATGGTTCATAATAGTACCAAGAATAATAGAGTATCAATGAATACAGAAAATCTTGATAATGGAGTGTATTTAGTAGAGATTGAATCGGATTATAGTAAATATTTAGAAAAGCTTGTAATAGCAAGATAAGCAATAGTTTACATTTGATAATAGTAGTCAGTATTTATTTGTTTTAACTCGGTATTTCGTTATTTTTTCACAATCTAAATATGCATGTATTTCCATGAACTTAAGGGTTATTTTCTTAAATTTGGGACTTTTATGAGTAACTAAAGAATAAAATCGTTAAAATATGACCTACGAAGACAGATTGCAAAATGTATCGGTACTTGGTGCAGCAGGAAAAATGGGGAGTGGGATTCTACTTCTTACCGCTGTGGAAATGGCCGATCTTAGCCTATTGCCCGAAAACAAGGGGAAATCCTTTGTGCTAAATGCCATTGATGTAAGTCCTGAAGGATTATCTGGTTTAATGAGATATTTAAGAGATCAGGTACGTAAAGTAGCAGAGAAAAAAACTGTTTGGCTACGTCAAATGTATGCCGACCGTGATGACCTTGTTGAAAATTACGAAATCATTGATGAGTATATATTCGATGTGTTAAATGTTGTTCGCCCGGTTACAACCATGACAGCAGCATATAATTCGCATTTGGTTTTTGAAGCTGTTAGTGAAAACAGAGCTTTGAAAGTTAAACTATTAACAGATATTGATACCAACAATGGAAATAATCCATGGTATTTTACAAATACTTCATCCGTTCCAATCGGACTAATTGAAAGCGAAGCGAACCTTGAAGGTCGCGTAATTGGTTTTCATTTTTATAATCCACCAGCTGTTCAGCGTCTTGTGGAATTGATAAAAACTGATAAGACAACCGCTGATGTGGTTGAGTTTGCTCATAATTATGCTAAAAAACTTCGTAAAATTATTGTTCCTTCAAACGACTTTGCAGGATTTATAGGTAACGGACATTTTATGCGCGATGCTCTACACGGAATGAAAGAAGCAGAAGCACTTGCTGTGGAAAAGAATATGCCATTGTACAAAGCAATTTACATGATTAACAAAGTTACTCAGGATTACCTTGTACGCCCAATGGGGATTTTTCAATTAATTGATTATGTAGGTGTTGATGTGGTACAGTTCATACTTGGAGTGATGAATCCATTTGTAACCGATGAGGAACTGCACAGTGATCTTCTGGATAAATTGATGCTTCAGGGAGTAAAGGGTGGACAAAAATCCAGTGGCGCTCAAAAGGATGGATTCTTAAAATATAAAGGTGCACATGTTACGTCAATATGGGATATCCATAAGCAAACTTATGTTGATATTGATGAGTTCAAAGATGAATGTGATGAAATGTTAGGAGACCTTCCTGATTCAGCAGTTGCATGGAAGTCTATAGTAAGAAACAAAAAGAAAGATGCTATTCTTGCTGCTTTCTTCAATGATCTTAAAGGTTCTGGTACTCTTGGTGCTGCAACAGCAGTTAAGTATGGCGTACGTTCAAAAGAAATTGGAGAAAAGCTTGTTGCAGATGCTGTTGCAGATGAAATTGATCATGTGAATACTGTAATGCTCACAGGTTTCTTCCATGCTTATGGACCGGTAAATAACTTTTTTGAATAATCTTTAAATCTGGAAAAATGAGAAGAAAAGTATATATGACAGGCGGTTATAATACCGTTTCAATGGGAACAGGACGTAGTGAGTTTCATCCTAAAAAGCCTCGTCCAGGTTTAGAGCATTATATTGAAGAAGCAGGTAAAGGAACTCTTGCTCAGATTGGTGGTGCCGATAATGTTGATGAAGGTGTAATAGGTAATTTCATGGCTGCTCGTTTCAATAAGCAAGCTAATTTACCTGGCTTCTTGCCTACAATTGATGATAAACTACAATGGAAACCAGCCACAAGTGTTGAAGGTGCTTGTGGATCAGGTGGACTTGCTCTTATGAGTGGCATAAAATCAGTATTGGCCGAAACGGGAGAAGTTGTTCTTTCTCTTGGAGTTGAGGTTCAAAATACTGTTAAAGCAATATATGGTGCTGATATTCTTGCAGGTGCAGGATGGTATAAAAACCGAAAAAGCGGACATGCATATTTCTTTCCCGGTCAGTTTAGTGATAGGGCAGGAGCTTACTATGAAAAAGTAGGATATGACCGTGCACGTGCAGGTATGAGAAGATGGTTCCGAAATGCCATGGAAAATGCCCGTTTGGATGAAACAGCTCAGGAACACCAAAATAAACTGGCCGATCCCGATGCATTGTACGACAGACTTAAACCAAACGGTGCAGCTTTTGTTGATAATCTTAATGTATTGGATTGTTCAAAAGTAAGTGATGGTGCATCTGCAATCGCAATCTGCTCAGAGGAAGGTTTAAAAAGAATTGGAGTTGATAAAAAAGATGCTGTGGAGGTAGTGGGATTTGCTCAGGTAGTCCGAAATATCACAAACTTCCCAGAAGATCTTACAGAACTTCAAACAATCAAGAAAGCAGCTCATCAGGCTATGGCTGATGCAGGTATTACAATTGAACAAGTTGGTACTATTGAAACCCATGACTGTTTTTCAATTGCCGGCGTTCTTGCCACCGAAGCTCTTGGTTTAGCCAAAAATGGAGAAGGTTGTGATTATGTTGCAGCAGGTAATACTGCACGTGATGGTGCTATGCCAATGAATACAACTGGTGGTTTGATTGGATGGGGACACCCAACAGGGGCAACAGGAGTTCATCAAGCAGTAACCATATGGCAACAGCTTACTGGAAAAGCTGGCTTAGCTCAAATTAGTATGTCAGATGATCGTCCGTATGGAATGACAATAAATATGGGTGGTGATGATGTAACTGTTATTGCAATAGTTTATAAAAGGGGATAAGTGGTTTAAACTTATCTATCAATCATAAAAAAACGAGACTATCTATTAGGTAGTCTCGTTTTTTATTGAAGTAGTTTCTCTGCACTCAGATTCTAGAAGTTCTTCTTTAAAGTATCAGATATTTCTTCAGATAGTTTGTTAAACACTTCTTGCTCTGTACCTTCTGCGCTTATTTTACTGTATTTGTCCTGTTTTTTGTAATAATCAACAACAGGTTCAGTCTTTTCGTTGTACTGTTCTAATCTATTAACAATTAGGTCTGTACGGGTGTCGTATGGTCTTGCTTTTTTAGGGTCTTCACCCCGATCACTTAGTCTTTTTATTGCCTGTAATGTGCTTAGTTTCAGTTCAATCATGTTTGAAACTTTCATATTTACTCTTTGCAAGAGACCATCAAGTATATATGCTTGAAGTACAGTTCTGGGAAATCCTTTAAAGATAAATCCATCGGCATCAGGGTTTTCTTTAATCTTATCTGCAATCAGTTTAATGGGAATCTCATCAGGTACAATCTCACCTTTGTCCATGTAAGGAATGGCAATTTTTCCAATTTCAGTACCTTTTCTTATTTCTTTTCTCAGTAATGCTCCAGTTGAGATATAGACTAGATTATGCTTATCGGCTAGCAGTTCTCCTTGGGTTCCTTTTCCAACTCCAGGTTTACCCAAGAGTACAATATTTGTGTATTCTTTAGTCTTGTTCTTCTCAATATGGTTTACAATATTTCCAAAAATATCTTCAAGAGAACCAACACCATTTATTATGTGATATTTTCCCTGATCTTCATAATAGCTGGCAACAGGTTTTGTTTTATCTTGATACTCTTGTAGTCGTACCTTAATAACATCCAAAGTGTCGTCAGTTCTCCCTGATGTCTTTGCTCTAAGCAACAGTCTTTCGGTCAATTCCTTATCAGGAACATCCAAGCTAATCATCATATCAAGGCTGGTATTCAGTTTCAACAATAACCCATCAAGTATATAAGCTTGAACCACAGTTCTTGGAAAACCATCAAAAAGTATACCTCTTGCATTTTGATTTTCTTTGATTTTCTTTTCAATAATCTGTACAACCAATTCATCGTTAACAAGACCACCCAAATCAATAATACTCTTTGCCATCAAACCCAATTCAGAACCTGCAGCAATTTCAGATCTAAGTATATCTCCTGTGGAAATATATGTAAGATTGTATTTGTCGAGTAATTTTTTTGATTGTGTTCCTTTACCTGCACCTGGAGGTCCAAAGAGAGCAATGTTAAGCATATTAGTATTATTTAATTATTATCAGTAATCTTATAAATATCTTTTAAATTTCTTCCTTGAGAATCATAATCTAATCCATAGCCAACAATAAAATCATTTGGTATATCAAGTCCTATATAGTCTATGTCATATGATTTTTGAAATGCTTCAGGCTTAAATAGTAGGGTTGCAATGCGCACATCAGCAGCACCCATCGAATCCAGTTGACCAAGTACGTTCTCCATGGTAATACCAGAATCAATAATATCCTCAACAATAACTATTGTTCTACCAACTATATCTTCATCAAAACCTATTAATTGGCGAACTTTCTCAGTTGATTTAGTGCCAACATATGATGCGAGTTTAACGAATGATACTTCACAAGGAAGATTAATCTTCTTTAGTAAATCACCAGCAAACATAAACGACCCATTTAAAATCACCAAAAAGATCGGTGTTCTACCTTCAAGGTCATTATTAATATTTTCAGCAACCTTGCTTATGGCAGTCTCAATTTTTTCAAACGGTATAAACGGTTCAAAATATTTATCATGGATTTTTATCTTGCTCATTAAGATATATTTTATGTAAAGTATTGAATTAAAGATTCATTAAAGGAACCATAAAATCGAGGCAACAAAGATATAATATAACCAACTACTACCAAATTCAATTTGTTTATTTTTGTCGGCAGAATTTTTAAATAAATACACTACCATGAAAGCAATAGTAAGTATAATTATGGGCAGTACTTCCGACTTGAAAGTTATGGAGAAAGCTGCAGCCTTTTTTGATGAGATGGAAATTCCATTTGAAATTAATGCATTATCAGCACATCGTACACCATCACAGGTTGAGGTATTTGCAAAGAATGCTGAAATAAATGGCATTAAGGTAATAATTGCCGGTGCAGGTATGGCAGCTCACCTACCAGGTGTAATTGCCTCTATGACAACGGTTCCTGTAATTGGTGTTCCAATTAATGCTTCTTTGGACGGAATGGACGCATTACTTGCTATCGTGCAAATGCCTCCTGGTATTCCTGTGGCCACTGTTGGTATTAACGGTGCTTTAAATGCTGGTATACTAGCAGCTCAAATGATAGCAACTGGTGATGCCGAAATAATGGAAAAAGTTAGAAAGCATAAAGATGCCCTTAAGCAAAAGATTGTAAAGGCCAACGAAGATCTAAAAGCTGTTGAATATAAGTTTAAGGTAAATTAAGCCTTCGGTTTAAAGCTTTCTGATCAAAAATAATCCATCGCGGATTGACAACATTACTTGTTCAACTTCGTCGTCTTGGGCTACATATTCGTTAAATTCCTGAAGAGCTTTTGTTTCTCTGTCTGGGGTTTTATTGTTTAAAACTTTCCCACTCCAGAGGACATTGTCTACAAGGATAAAACCGCCTTTTACTATCTTTGATTTGATAAGCTTGTAATATTTCAAATATTCCTCTTTATCAGCATCAATAAATACAAGATCAAAATTTTCATCCAAATCTGGAATAATCTGAATGGCATCACCAACGATTAACTCGAGCTGATCTTTTTTTTCTGATTCATCGAAATACTTTTTGATAATGTCTTCCATTTCAATGTTTGACTCAATGGTATATAAACTACCACCTTCGCGAAGTCCTTTAGCTAAACAAATTGCAGAATAACCCGTAAATGTTCCTATCTCAAGAATCCGTTTAGGCTTGATCATCAATGATACCATCTCCAAAAATTTACCTTGAACCTTACCTGAGATCATCCTAGGTAATGTAGTTTTTAGATTAGTCTCTCTATTTAGATTATAAAGCAGCTCTGTTTCTGAGCTTGTAAGTTTATCAATGTACTTATGGATTTCAATATCTAGCATAACTATTCTTCTTCTTGTGCTGTATAAATTAATGTACTAAGCTGTGATGGTTCAAAAATCTCATTGGATACCTCTAGTATCTGTTTTGTAGTGATGTTCTCCACATCTTCAATAATATCATTTATGGATTTAACCCTAGGTTTATGAAGATAAACCTTAGCAATCCCTAACATTTCATTTAAATATGATTCACTGGAGATAGCAAGTTGACCAATTATTTGTCGTTTTGCTCTGTGAAGTTGCAGTGTGCCAAGGTTGCTTTTTCTAAGTTTGTTCATTTCCCTGTGGGCAATGGCAATACTCTTTTGCACATGTTTGCTGTCGGCCCCAATATAAATATTGAACACTCCCGTATCTGAATATGGCTGGTACATTGCTTCAACCGTATATGCATAACCGTATTTCTCACGAATCTGCATACTTAACCTTGAATTCAGTGCAGGACCACCCAGTAGGTTGGTAATAAGTAATAAAGGTAATTTGTTAGGGCTGGTTCTCCCATAGGCAGTGTTGCCTACCATACAATGTGATAAATATGATTCCTTGGGAACTGATAAGTTTCTTGGTTGGTAATTGTTAAATGGTAATCTGTTTATTTTCGCCTTGGAATTGGCAATGTTTTCGAAGTATTTTTCAACTATAGCAATAAGTTTCGGAAATTTTATCTGACCAACTGAGGCAATCACTAGTTCTTCGGTGCTATACTTTGATTTTATAAATCTGAAGACATCTTTTCGATCAATAATTTTGATATTTTCAATGCTGCCAAGAATATTCCTACCCAAAGAATGGCCATGAAAAATAAGATCCTCAAAATCGTCGAATATTAATTCACTCGGACTATCATTATATGAGTTTATTTCGTCAATTATTACATCCTTTTCCTTAATTATTTCTTTTTCAGGAAAAGTAGATCTAAAAGCCACGTCTGCAAATAGTTCCAGGCTCTGACCATAGTATGGTGATAAAAAAGAGGCATAAACACATGTTTCTTCTTTTGTGGTAAAAGCGTTTAACTCACCTCCTACATTTTCAATACGTGAAAGAATATGATGAGCTTTTCGTTTATTTGTACCTTTAAAAATCATATGCTCAATCAAATGAGCTATTCCGTTTTCCTTCTCGCTTTCATCTCGAGAACCAGTGTTAACCATTAGTCCACAATGGGATACAGTGCCAGGTATTTCACGATGAATGATTCTGATTCCGTTTTGTAATGTATGATATTGATATTTCAATTTGTTATCTGAATTTTTTTGCAAAAGTAATTAAAGAGATTACAGTAGATCCTTATTATTTACAAATGAAAAGAATAAACATAGATTGAAAAATGTTCTTAATTTCTAAGTCATGGTTTCAAAAATTGTATATTTGAACATGAGTATTTTGTCAAATTTGGTAAATATAAAGGTATTACCTACACGTGAGAAAAAGTTCAAACATAGTATGATACTTTTTGGATTGAACTTTATTTTTGTATTTGTAATTGGGTTGGTTCCAAATCATAAATGGATTCCAGAGTTATACAGTTTAACTGTATCGTGTATTTTTTTCGCAGCTGTAATTAGTATTAGTGATCGTCATATTAGATATTTGTATTTAGCAGTAATACTCACTATTCTAACTTGGATCTCAACTTATCTCAAACTTAATTTTATACTTCACGCCACATCATTTATTACAATACTTTTCTTTGTATATATTATTGCCATATCAACCATAAGAATTTCACGTAGCAAAGATGTTAGTAGCTTGGAGTTTCTAAGGTCAGTAAATATTTATTTCCTAATAGGAATTGTTGGTGCTATAGTTTTTAGAGCCATGTACGAAACAGACCCCTCCAGTATAAACATCTTAGATAAAGATGTCCTGTTAAGTACAGATTTGGTGTATTTTAGTTTTGAAACAATAACTACACTTGGTTATGGTGATATAACACCAAATTCACCAATGGCAAAAAATGTAGCCGTATTTTTAGCATTTTCTGGACAATTGTATCTTACTATGATTATAGCATTACTCATGGGTAAATATCTAAAAGATAATAATGATGCAATAAAAAGTAAGAGTGATATTAGGAAGGATTCAACTAGCCCTCAATAGCTGCTATTTTCTCTCGTCCATTTTTAGAGATACAGATTTAACAAGAAATGTAATTCCAATTATTGTAAACCCAACAGCATCAAAAATCAATAATCTAATGTCGGATGTTACAAATCCGAAATAGAAAAGCCCATGGAAAAATGTAGCAACAAAAATACCTGTTGATGAATCAATAAATGCATTCTTACGAAGTTTAGACATACCCACAAAAAATCCCATCGCAATGGCAAAAATGATATTGGCAAGAGGTAACATATAAAGGAATAATGTAAAGTTATGCATCTTATCCACAGCTCCAATATATCCAAATGCGTAAAATACTGTTGCAACGGTTGTGAATCCCAAGGAAATGAAAATAGAATAAATTATCCCTTCCAATGGCCCACCAAAGTTTTTAAGCTTAAAAAAGGAAAACTTCAAAGG
>CALCGQ010000319.1 GCA_937901015.1 uncultured Bacteroidota bacterium
CTTATTGATGGTGGGATTGATGATGATCAAATAAACACCAAATATCTCGAAAAATCTGTCAAAAGTGTCAATCGTATGATAGCACTTGTGGAGGATCTTGAAGAAATTGCTAAGCTAGAATCAGTAAACCTCAAACTTAATGAGGAAATGTTCAACTTATATGAACTCACTACTGAGGTAATAGATTTCATGGAGCAAAAAGCAATTGAAAATAATACTACCATTTCAATCAACTCAGGGTTGTCAAAGTCCATTAAAGTAAAAGCCGACAAAAAAAGAATTAGGCAAGTGCTTATAAACCTTATTGATAACGGCATAAAATATGGCAATGCTGAAGATGGCAGAATAAAGATATCATATTATGATTTTCACGATAGCTACCTTGTTGAGGTACAGGATAATGGAATTGGCATTCCAGAAGAGAATATTATCAGAGTCTTTGAAAGATTTTACAGGACCGAACAAAGTCGATCTCGCGACAAAGGTGGTTCAGGACTTGGCCTTGCAATCGTTAAACATATAATAGAAGCACATCGCCAAACCATAAGTGTTAGAAGTAATCCCGGTGAAGGGACAACTTTCTCCTTCACACTAAATATGGCTTAATCTCTATTTCTTTCTTTCGATTGTAAATTCAATAATTTGCTCAAGGGCCTTTCTGGATTCATTTTCCGGAAATTCTGCAAGTAGTTCCAATGCTTTTGTCTTAAATTCCAGCATTTTTTTTGTGGCATATTCAAGACCTCCTGAATTCCTTACTTCATCAACAATTTTATTAACATATTTCTTGTCAGTACTATGGGTCCTGATTGTACGAATTATTCTCCTCTTCTCTGAAGATGATGAATTATTGAGCAGATAAATCAACGGAAGAGTCATTTTCTTCTCCTTAATATCAATACCTGTGGGCTTCCCTATTATGCTTTGTTTATCAAAATCAAAAATATCATCCTTAATCTGAAAAGCCATACCAGTATACTCCCCTATCTTCCACATCTTTTCAATATCTTCTTTGCTCTGATGCAATGAAGCTGCACCAACGGCAAAACAGGATGCCAATAATGAAGCAGTTTTCTTTTTGATAATATCATAATAAACATTCTCATCAATATCTAGCTTTCTGGCTTTTTCCATCTGAAGAAGCTCTCCCTCACTCATTTCTTTAACGGCATCAGAAACTATTTCCAGGATATGATAATCCTTAGCTTTTAGAGCTACCAGCATTCCTTGTGAAAGCAAATAATCTCCAACTAATACGGCTGTTTTATTATTCCATAAGGCATTTATTGAAAATCTGCCACGACGTCTGTCAGAATCATCAACAACATCATCATGAACCAGTGTTGCAGTATGTAACAATTCGATCAAAGATGCAGCGCGATATGTTGAATCATCAATTTTACCGAACATTCTTGCGCTGTGAAGAACAATCAAGGGCCTAATCTGTTTTCCCTTTGCCTTAAGAATATATCGCATTATAACATCCAACAAAGGCACAGCTGTTTTTACAGAACTTCGGAAAACCTTCTGAAACTCCTTCAACTCATCTGAAATAGGCTTCTTAATCTCATTTAACATCGACATAACACTCGAAATTTTTCAATGGACAAACTAGTAAACTAACAAATAATTAACTGTTTTGTAATGGATCCCTTTATTCTAAAAATCAAAATTAAATCTATTTTTGCAGAAACTAAGTTTATGTCAGGATTTTTATTTGATGAACTAATATTTGGCCCTGTACACAGCAGAAGGCTGGGAGTATCACTGGGAATTAATTTATTGCCAACCGACAATAAATATTGCAACTTCAATTGTATATATTGTGAATGTGGGTGGACCACCAAAACTAAAGGTGTTAAAATTGTTCTTCCCAAGAGAGATAACTTCAAGGCCAAACTTGAAACAAAATTAAAGGAATTACAAGGCACAGTAAATGAGCCAGATGCTATTACCTTTGCAGGAAACGGAGAACCAACCATACATCCAAAGTTTGCAGAAATAATTGATGATACCATAGCAGCACGTGATAATTATGCTCCCAAGGCTGCAATCAGTATACTTTCAAATGCCAGTATGTTGCATAAGAAATCGGTTACCGATGCTCTAAAAAAAGTAGATAATAATATACTTAAGCTAGATTCTGCAATTGAGAATACTTTCAATAATATTAATCAGGCACAAAGTGGAATTTCTCTGGATAAGATTATTGAAGGACTTCTTGCATTCGATGGAAAGCTAATTATCCAGACCTTGTTTTTTAGAGGTGAATATGATGGTAAGATAATTGATAACACCACTGATGAAGAAGTTGAAGCATGGTTGTTAGCGCTGGAAAAAATCAAACCAGAATATGTAATGTTGTATCCAATTGATAGAGGTACACCGGCAAAAGACCTTGTAAAAATTCCAACAGACGAACTTGAAGCTATTGCCAGCAAAGTTGAGGCAAGAGGTATTGCTACAAAGGTCTACTAAGAAAATATGTAACGTAGTGGTCAATTATGGCTAATGGCTAATGGCTAATTGCTAATTGCTAATGGCTAACGACCAATGACCAATAAATAATTAACTAGTATGTGTGGCAGGTTTCAATTATCGGTAAAGGGTAAGCAAATCTCTGAACGCTTTAATATTGACGTATTTGATGAGTTATATCGCCCCAGCTATAATTGTGCTCCATCTCAAAAACTACCCGTAATAACCAATGAGGATTCCGGCAAATTAAGTTTTCTCAAATGGGGATTAATTCCATTCTGGTCAAAGGATCCTAAGGTAGGTTTTCGAAATATTAATACACGAGCGGAGACGATTGTCGAAAAGCCATCTTTCAAGCAAGCATTCCAAAAACGAAGGTGTTTAATACCATCCAATGGATTTTATGAATGGAAAAAAGATACCAATAAAACCCCATATAGAATCTTTTTAAAGAATGATGACCTATACGCAATGGCTGGAATTTGGGAAACATGGAAAGATGCTGAAGAGAGAGAAACACATACATTTTCAATAATTACTACAGCAGCAATTCCGACGATAAGTAATATACACCACAGAATGCCTGTTATATTAGCACCAGAAGATGAGCATAAATGGCTTCATGAATCCGATAAAGATATACTACAAAACTTGCTTGTCCCATATACATTCGGCACCATCGAATCCTATCCTGTTTCAAAGAAAGTTAACTTTCCAAAGAACAACAACCCTGAGATTGCCATGGAAGATTTGGGTGGTCAGCAATTGCTGTTTTAGGCTATAAATGGATCAGATCGTATTATTTGTCAATTAATTATTCGAATATCCTTCATTATACCAGTAAATAATTTCTTTCGGAGATATCGTAGTAACGGATCAAGCCAATTTTCTGGGGGTTTAATATTCTGACCAAGAATAACACACTACTTATTGTTCAACTTTTTCATGATTACCATTGTAGTATAACTTGCTTTATAGTATATGAATTGGATTTTGGTTAACTATTATTTAGCATTACAAACAATCTAAAAGAGCGCAGGTCCGAAAGAATGTCGGCGGGCCCGCGGTTGCCTTAGCGGCGGGTAGCATTATTCTTTCTTGATTTTTTGGGCACCTTTTTCATCAAGGAAAAAGGTGTAAGAATAAAAATACTTATACCCTTAAAAAAAAGCGGCTATCTTATTTCAATGGTATTTTTTTCTTAATCTTAATTTTGTTTTAGTTTATTAAATCCCTCAACATTTCAGCTTGACCAGTAGAAACATGCAGAATTTCATATTATCATCTGAATTATTGCTTATTAATTAGATATCCTTTCCTAAAAAACGACTAATATTCACTTCATCAGGTAATGGTTCATTGTGTAGTAGGAACTCAACCAGCCTATTTGCAAAATACGGAGCCAACATCACCCCCTTTGTTCCCAAACCATTAAACACCAACAAATTTGAATTATCCGGATGCACTCCTATTAAAGGACGCCTATCAATTACAGTTGGCCTGATTCCAGCTTTCTGAGAAACAACTACTATCTCATCGCTCAGGAACTTTTCTGTTCTATTAAGAAGGTTGATTCTTGCTTCTTCTGTAATTTCTTCATCAAGTTTATCCCAATCATATGTTGCTCCTAGTTTGTAATTCCCATCATGGGGTAGAACAAACACTCCCTTATTAATTGCAGCCTGCATATTAAGGTTTTCAAAATTAACTGTTAACACCTCCCCTTTTGTTAACTTGAAAGGAAGCCAATTGAAATACGGATTATTGATGGTATTATATCCTTCACAAAAAATCACTTTGTTAGCTCGATATGTATTCCAAGAGATGCTGTCTTCTTCAATATTAACTTCATTATAATTAAACTTAGAAGCTAAATAATATTGCTTTTCTATCAAATAGTTTTTAAATCCGGCTAGCCAATTTTCCGTATTCAAATATCCAGAATTTTGAACATGAGCTGCACCGAAAGGATATTGAATTAAATTGGAATCAAAAGGGTACTCAATTTCTGAACTAAGCCAGTCGATCATTTCCGGATCATTACATTTCTGGAGCCAAAACTTCTGCTCTTTTTCATTGGCAAATAACTTGTAAATGGGCAAATCAAAATAGTATTGATCACCCAGAAGTTGCTCTTGATGCCGATAGTACTCCTTTGCATACTCTAAGACCTTATCAATCATCCAGCTCTTTGTTAATCGTTTAAAAACAACAGGGTTACATAAGCCAGCTGCAATTTTAGATGAGGTTGAATCCTTATCTTCATCAACAACCATTACACTCTTTCCTTCTTGCAACAAGCTATGTGCTAAGGTTGAGCCGGCAATTCCCTGCCCTACAATCAAATAATCGATTTTCTTCATGAATAACAAAAGTACATAATCATAACATGGAAAATACGATAATTCCAATGTTTGGAATAGCTACATTAATCCATAGAAATTTATTGTGGCTGTTAGTTAAATAATCATTTCTATACAATAACAACCTAGATTTGATGATTCATAATTGACATAAAAATCTATTTTTGTTGATGAATTCATTGGTTAAAATATGACAAGATTTTTTTCAATCATACTTTTGCTATTCAGCCTTAATTTACAATCATATGCTACTTATGACGTAAATGAGAATTGCCTAAATGCATGGATGCTGCTAATGGATTTGGAGATTGATAAAGCAAAAGAATTACTTGCTGAAGAAATCAAAATAAACCCTGAAAATTACTATGCATACTACCTTGACCAAACTTGTGATGCCTATACACTTCTAATAAACTCAAATGATAAGGGTTACGAAGACTTCATCGATAATTATTACGATAAAAGGGAGATAATGGATGATAAGGATGTTGATTCGCCCTATTACCTTTCATGTTATTCGGAAATGGAACTACAAGTTTGTATATTCAATATTATTTATGGCTCCATTTTTAGCGGTATGAGGAAAGGGTTTTCGGCATACAAGAATGTTTACAAAAATTTAGATCATTTTCCCGACTTCAAGCCAAGTCTAAAAATGGATGGCTTTTTTAATTCTGCAATTTCAAACCTTCCTCCATTTGTGAAATGGGCGGCATCATTCTTTGGTGTTTCTGGTGACCTGGATTATGGTTTTAGTTTGCTTCGTGAAAACTACCAGTCACAGAAAAACATTAAAGGAATAAATGCTGAGGCAGCACTTTTTATAATACTAACTGCCAAGATCAATAAGACTCCAGAGATTGTATATGATTTTTCCAAATCTCTCGACACCAATATTTCACAAACCTTTATTCACAGCTATTTCAGAGCTAATATTGCCTATAGGATTGGCAAAAATGAAGAGGCCCTAACAACCATGGAGAGCATGAATATTAGTAGCACCCCATTTGCTGATATCATATATAACTACATGTATGGAAAAATACTTCTGCGAAAACTAGATCCCAGTGCTGGGTATTATTTGTCGAGATATTTAAGTAATCTGGAAAAGAAAGAATACTTGAAAGAAATGAATTATAATCTTGCCCTATACTATCTAATTTCGGGTGACACACTACAATACTTGGATCAATGTGAATTAGTCAGGGAAATTGGGATGGACATAAATGAAAGAGATCGGGAAGCTCTCTATGATGCAAATCTGGATTACTTTCCTGATGTAAATCTCGTAAAATCCCGATTACTACTGGATGGAGGTTATATAAGTGATTACTCAAAAGAAATATCAAAGTTTAACTATAATGAGAGTCATATTCTCGGTCATCAACTTGAATATTTGTTTTTACAGGCCAGATATAATTCTATGATTAATAATAATGAATTAGCAATTGAACAATTTGAAGAAGTCATCAACTTAGGCCAAGATACTGATTACTATTTTGCATGTGAATCAGCATTAAGGCTAGGTAATATATATGAAGAGACAGGAGAACTTGCCATAGCTAAGAAGTATTATGATAAATCTGTTAAACTATATAAAAAGGAATATTACGAGTATATCGAAGACAAGGCTGTTAAGGCAAGCAAGAATATCTAAAAGGATTAATACACATAAAACTGTTTAAAATAAAACCTACCAGAACTAAGTGGATGAATCCTAAGTAAGTTGAATATAATAAATGGAAATCATATTGTTG
>CALCGQ010000320.1 GCA_937901015.1 uncultured Bacteroidota bacterium
GCAACAGGAAAAATCTGTACTGCAAGAAATACCAGTATTATGGATATAATTATTGTTGACATTTAAAATTAATATAAAGTGCAAAAATAGAAATACAACGGGATATGTGTATTATTTGAAGTAAGATATTATTATAAGGGACTATACTAGGCTGACTATTTTCTCAAGCCATAGTTTGTCTATATCATCAAAGCTGTTTAATTCACTGCTATCAACATCCATAACACCAATTATTTCATTCATGGTATTTTTTACAGGAATAACTATTTCTGATGCTGATCTTGAATCACATGCAATGTGTCCGGGGAAGTTATGCACATCATCAACAATGATAGTTTTCATCTGATTTACTCCAGCCCAGCATACTCCTGAGTTTTCTTTTAAGTTAATGCATGCTAACGATCCCTGATAAGGTCCCACCTGCAATTTACCATCTTGTAATAGATAAAAGCCAGTCCAGAAAAAATAATCCATTTTATGGTGTAATACAGCTGTAATGGTAGCCATATTTGACAATGAATTATTACTACTTTTTTCAATTAGTTCAGCTATCTGCGTATAAAGCCGCTGATAGCGCCCTGCTTTTTTAGTTTTGTCCATATTTAGCAATTTACCCCCATCATAGTTTTGAACCCTGATGGGGGTATGAGAAAATTTACCTACAACTTCTCAAGTTCAACAGTGAAGTGTCTTAAGATAGGTGCTTCGGTTACGATTCTAAGTCCTTTAGTTATTTCATTTCTACGATCATAAACATTGATAATTGCCGCAGCAACATATTTCATATGATCGTTGGTATATGTTCTTCGTGGAATAGCAAGTCTCATAAGCTCCAAATCAGGATATCTATTTTCTCCAGTTTCGGGATCCCTATCGGCCATTATACTTCCTATTTCAACACCTCTTACTCCACCTTCAATATATAACTCAACAGCAAGTGTTTGAGCAATGTATTCTTCTTTTGGAATATTAGGCAAGAATCTTTTAGCATCAACAAATATCGCATGTCCACCAAAAGGGTACTGAACAGGTACACCATAATCTTTCAGCATCTGACCTAAGTATGCAACTTGTCCGATTCTTGTTTCCAAATAGTCAAATTCTGTACCATCGTATAATCCTTGGGCAAGCGCATTCATATCACGTCCCGACATTCCTCCGTATGTATTGAATCCTTCAAATAGGATATTGAAAACACTAGCCTGATCAAAAACTTCTTTGTGACGCATACCAATGAAACCACCCATATTAACAATAGCATCTTTTTTACTACTCATGGTCATACCATCAGCATATGAGAACATTTCCTTTACAATTTCACGAATCGTTTTTTGTGAATATCCTTCTTCACGTATTTTGATAAAATATGCATTCTCGGCAAATCTGGCAGAATCATAATAAACTGGAATATCATATTTTTTTGCCATTTCTGAGACTTCTCTCATATTTTGCATTGAAACGGGTTGGCCTCCTGAAGAATTACAAGTGATTGTCACAATAATTAAAGGAATGTTTTCCTTTGGATTTTCACTTAATACTTTTTCAAGCTTAGTAAGATCAATATTTCCTTTAAAAGGATGATCTAGTTCTGTATCAAAAGCTTCATCAATAGTACAATCAATTGCTTGGGATTTTCGGAATTCAATATGCGCTTTTGTAGTATCAAAATGTGAATTTCCAGGTACTAAGTTTCCTTCTTTAATAAGAGCGGAAAATAGCACATTCTCTGCAGCTCTTCCCTGATGGGTAGGTAGGAAGTATTCAAATCCTGTTATATCTTTAATGGCATTTTTTACTTTGTAGTAAGAAGATGCACCTGCGTAACTCTCATCACCAAGCATCATTTCTGACCATTGACGATCACTCATTGCACCTGTACCAGAGTCAGTAAGCAAATCAACGAAAACCTGACTGCTTCTTAGGTTAAATAAGTTATAGTTAGCATCTTTAATCCATAATTCACGCTCTTCACGAGTACTTTGGCGGATAGGCTCCACCATTTTAATTTTATACGATTCAGCTTTTGGTAATTTCATGATTTAATATTTTTATATTTAGAAAATCCCATTATGGTTTATCCAATACGAATACCGAAAATAGAAGTTTCCTTTTAAATAACAATATATACTAAAAAATAGATAGTTAATTAATGCCCAGGTTTGGGCAAAAGTTCAAATACTAAAATGAATCTCTTTTCTTGATATTCTTAAATATCTTAATATGAATTTTATGTGATTTGTAGCACATCATATAATTATTAACCTTGCAAAATTAAAAAAAATTCACAAAACTGTAATTCATAATAACTTTATACTAAAATTGAAAGGGTTTATGCCAAGGTCAATTCTCCAATTTTATCTGCTACGTTGTATGGGCTTTTGTACTTCTTCAATTTTACTTTTACGCCTTTCTCTAAACATATTGGACAATCATTCATTTTAACTGGATAAATGTAATCACATTCATGGCAGTAGTAATAACGAATTTGCGATGCCCTGTTCTTCTTACCGTAAAGATATACCATCCCAACGATAGGTGTAAATAATAAACTTATGAAGAAAATCTTCATGCCTTCTGTTTGCTTTTCAATACCCATAACAGTAAGCACGAATGTTACTATTAAGTAAACTGCGATTAATAAAATTAACATAGTAGTGGTATTAAGATGCGTGGTCAATTAGCAACTTAGATGCCATACCGCATATGTTCCTGAAATTAAAGTGATTAACTGAATTATTGGAGCTTTAATTATTAAAAATCTTAGCGTTTTTGAATATTATCGGATAACTATATTACGAATCTGTATAGCTAACTACTGGTAAATGAGAGTCGTTGAGATTTAGTTTTATACGTGATGCAACCATTTCAATAGCAACCCTGTTTTTACCTCCTTGTGGAATAATAACATCTGCATAAAGTTTTGTTGGCTCAATAAATTGCATGTGCATGGGCTTAACAAACTTTTCGTAATGTATCAATGCATCATTATAGTTTCTTCCACGCTCCTGAACATCACGCCTTATAATTCTCATTAACCTATCATCACTATGGGTATCAACAAAAAGCTTAATATCAAGCAGTTCGCGCAATTTTTGATTTGTAAGAATTAGAATTCCTTCAACAATTACAACTCGTTTAGGCATAATCGGAATTGTTTCTTTAGCTCTTGCACAGGTCACATAATTATAAATTGGTTGATCTATAGGCATACCAGATTTTAGCTTCTTGATATCCTCAACCAGTAAATCAAACTCAATGGAGTTAGGGTGATCAAAATTAATCTTCAACTTTTCTTCCTGACTCAAATGACCATTATCATAGTAATATGCATCTTGTGGTATTAACGCAACTGAGTCCTTTGGTAAAGATTGAATAATCTTATTTACAACTGTCGTTTTTCCAGAGCCACTACCTCCGGCTATTCCTATAATAAGCATTGTGATATTTTTAAGGAATCAAATTTAAGAAAATATGAATCAATGTGTCATACCTTGGTCATAAGATAATAACCATAGGTATGAACACTCTAATCGCTAACTATTTGTTACATCAAAAAGCTCATCATCACACCTGCAGCAACTGCTGAGCCAATTACTCCCGAAACATTTGGAGCCATTGCATGCATCAACAAATGATTTGTAGGATCGTAACGAAGTCCTTCTGTTTGCACAACTCTTGCACTATCAGGTACGGCAGATACTCCTGCTGCTCCAACAAGTGGATTTATTCTATTATCCTTTGCTAAAAACAGGTTCATCACTTTAGTGAATATTATTCCACCTGCGGTGGCAACAATAAATGATACAGCACCAAGTACAAAAATCAAAATCGATTCTGTGGTAAGGAATACATCAGCTTGTGTTGAAGCACCTACAGTTAACCCAAGTAATATGGTTACAATATCAATAAGTGAATTTCGAGCAGTATCAGCAAGTCGCTTAGTTACTCCACTTTCTTTCAATATATTACCAAAAAACAACATCCCTAACAATGGCAAAGCACCGGGAGATATGAAAGTAGTTAGTATTAGTGCAACTATTGGAAAAAGTATCTTTTCTTGCCTGCTAACTGCTCTTGGAGGTTTCATTCTTATTACACGCTCTTTCTTATTTGTTAACAACCTCATAATAGGTGGTTGGATCACAGGGACAAGAGCCATATATGAATATGCTGCAATTGCGATGGGTCCAATCAAATTGCTTGTTTGAACTCCATTAATTATATTTCCATTGGCTAGCTTTGATGAAAGGAAAATAGCAGTTGGACCATCTGCTCCACCAATTATACCAATGGCTCCGGCTTCTTGCATATTAAATCCTAAATAAATAGCACCTATAAATGTTAAAAATATACCTACCTGTGCTGCTGCGCCAAGTAACATTAGTCTTGGATTTGATATTAATGATGAAAAATCCGTCATAGCACCAATTCCAAGAAAAATAAGTGGTGGATATATCCCTTTGACAACCCCATAATACAAATAATTAAGAACACTACCCTCCTGATAGATACCTACCTGTAAGTTCATGTCACCATCTTGAAAAAATGGAACATTACCAAGTATTACTCCAACACCAATGGGTATAAGGAGTAATGGTTCATAATCATAAGTAATGGCTAGATAAATGAAAATTAAACCAACAATTATCATGATTATATGACCTGGTGTAGCATTTCTAAACCCTGTAAAGCTCAAGAATTTAGCAATTCCTGCAAACACATCAAACGAGGTGTCATTATCAACCTTTTCAATTGTTGAATCGAATGATATTACTTCATCGGCAAACCCTTCGGTTTGAAAAAATATAAGATTTAATATGGCAAGTATGGCAATTATTCCAAAAACTGTTATAGCTTTTCTTTGAAGATTCATTTAGATATTCTTTAAATAATTTCCATTTCAATTAATACTTCATCTTGTAGCACAGAATCACCTGGGTTTACATTGACTGCCTTAATAACTCCATCTTTTTCTGCAAGAAGTTTATTCTCCATTTTCATGGCTTCATACATAAGAAGCATATCATCCTTTGCAACCGTGTCTCCTACCTTAACAGCTATTTGCATTATGTTTCCTGGTAAAGGGGCTGATACTTTAAATGTTGAGCTTACAGACTTCTGGATTCTGTCAGATCCTGCAGGGTTTTTAACTCTGGATCTCACCAATATAGGTGTCTTACTTGTATTCTCCTGCTTATGTAGATCAACATTATAACAGGTACCGTTGACTTCGATGCGGGCTTTTCCATTCTCAAATTTCTTGACCTCTACATCGTAATTATTTCCGCTTATGGCAAATTTAAATCGTTTCATTTCGTCAATTGTTAATATCCTTACCTACGATAAAATCGCATACCGTAAATTTTTGAATTCCAAGGTGAATATGTTTTTGATACTTTCTTAATTGTTAGTATATCACTTTCATTATCGTGTAAATCACGACTAAGATAAATAGCCATGGCAATGGCAGTAGCAACCTCACCGGTAACTACCATATCAGCTTCTTTCAGCTTATGGTTTTTGTTTTCCCTCTTTAGTTTTTGCTTCTTCTGCCACACTAATAATTTGGCTAGATTATGAAAGATATAATACAAAATAACAAGAGCAAAAAAGACTATGGTATATCCAATTATGGCTATTCCAACTCCGTTTGACAATACTGAATTCAGTATAATTAAGGTTTCCATACTATGATATATTACAATGGTATATTCGAGTGTTTCTTTGGTGGATTAGTATCCTTTTTCGATGCCAATGTTCGTAAAGCCCTAATAACTCTGAATCGTGTATTTCTAGGCTCAATTACATCATCGATATAACCATAACTTGCAGCATCATATGGATTTGCAAAACGTTTACGATACTCTTCTTCCTTTTGTTTAGTATACGCCTGACGTTCTTCAGGATCTTCAATACCTGCAATTTTTCTACCTTCCAAAACCTCAACGGCTCCCTCAGGTCCCATTACAGCAATTTCAGCAGATGGCCAAGCATAGTTTATATCACCTCTTAGTTGTTTAGATCCCATAACATCATGTGCTCCTCCATAAGATTTACGAAGTGTGATAGTAACTTTGGGTACTGTGGCTTCTCCATATGCAAATAACAATTTAGCACCATGAATTATGATACCACCAGTTTCCTGTGCACTTCCCGGTAAAAATCCCGGAACATCAACAAGTGTGATAATAGGTATATTGAAAGCATCACAGAAACGTACAAATCTTGCAGCTTTTCGTGAAGCGTTAATATCAAGTACACCTGCTAGATAATTTGGTTGGTTAGCAACAATACCAACTGGCATACCATTCATTTTCGAAAATCCTGTTACAATATTTTGTGCATAATGCCTCTGAACTTCTAAAAATTCTGAGTAATCAACAATTGAATAAATAATATCCCTAACATTGTATGGTTGATTAGGATTATTTGGAATTATATCATTAAGAAGATCATCTTTACGATCTATGGGATCAGTACATTCAGTTATTATGGGATCTTCAAGATTATTCTGAGGTACAAAAGTTAGTAGTTTTCTAATCAACAGCATCCCTTCTTCTTCGTCCTCAGCAATGAAATGGGCAACACCCGATTTCTTAGCATGAACATCAGGACCTCCTAGATCTTCAGTTGAAATATCCTCGCCTGTAACTTTTTTAGCAACTTTTGGACCAGTAACAAACATATAGCTGTTCTCCTTACTCATCATTACAAAGTCGGTTAATGCAGGTGAATACACTGCACCTCCAGCACAAGGACCAAAAATTGCACTTATCTGTGGAATTACACCTGAAGCCATAATATTTCTTTGAAATATTTCAGCATAACCAGCTAAACTCTTTACACCTTCCTGAATACGAGCTCCACCACTATCATTAATTCCAATCACAGGAGCTCCAACTTTCATCGCCTGGTCCATAACTTTACATATTTTTTGAGCATATGTTTGTGATAATGATCCACCGAAAACTGTAAAATCCTGAGAGAACACATAAACTATTCTACCATCGATGGTGCCATGTCCGGTTATAACACCATCAGTTAAGTATTTTTGGTTTTCTAAACCAAATTCATTTGTTTGATGTGTAACAAACATATCAAACTCTTCAAAACTACCTTCATCAAGTAAAAAATCAATTCTTTCCCTTGCAGTTAGTTTACCCTTATTATGTTGTGATTCAATACGTTTCAATCCTCCTCCAAGTTTAGCTTCCTCTCTTTTGGATAGCAAATTCTGGATATTGTCTTCGATTGTCATTGGATTATTATTTGTTGTGGAATTTTATATATATATATAATAGCACAGTCCTGATGTAAATCAGAAATATGGTTTATTCATTATTATAGTGGTTTGTGCTTTAGCGAATTAGTTAATTTCAATATGTTTAATAAAACCAGTTGGTCAGACCAGCCTTATACGATTAACTACTTATTTTTATCTTCGCAAAACTCGGTTAAGACTCCATTGGTTGACTTAGGGTGCAAAAATGCAATATCGAGTCCTTCAGCCCCTTTTCTAGGCGTTTGATCAATTAAGCGAACACCTTTTTGTTTTGCCTCTTCAAGATTCTTTTCAATATTGTTTACGGCAAATGCTAAATGATGTACGCCAGGGCCTCTTTTCTCAATAAATTTTCCAATTGGACCTTCAGGATCGGTACTCTCCAGTAACTCAATCTTCGTTTGTCCAATTTTAAAAAAGGCGGTTTTTACTTTTTGATCTGCTACTTCTTCAATGGAATAGCATTTCAGACCCAAAATATCTTCGTAATAAGGAATCGCTTCATCAAGACTTGAGACAGCAATCCCAATGTGCTCTATATGTGTAAGTTCCATTATAAATTACTATTGTTAAATTTTTCACAAAATTAGATATTTTTTATTTGTAATTATCCAATTATTATGGAAATATTTTTGAATTCATAATGAGACCAAATAAGGATTTAATTAATATTATTATATAACTGATTGTGTGACTTTTAACCATTAGAGGGTGGTGTTAAAGAATGATCATTATATGTAGATAAACTAGTCGAATAGTATAATACTCAATACTAAATTCAGGATTACATATAATTATTACTTAATGTGGCTGATCGTAGGTAGTTACTATTGTTCAATAAATATTTTGATATGCCGCGTTATTTCAATAATATTGTAGATTATTTGTTTTGCTAGAAACATAAAAAATTATGCAAATACCAAGGGATAAACTTATAA
>CALCGQ010000321.1 GCA_937901015.1 uncultured Bacteroidota bacterium
ACTAAATTTAGAAGTTCCCCAAGAAGACGTTAGTTTTCATCCAGAAATTCAACAATTATCATCTCAGGATGATGATGCCCGCCTTTACCTTCTGAACATTCGGTAAATGCAGTTCCCATTTCTGTGGATGCATATGTTGAATATAATTTGAGATCCCAATTATCTGTGATTTTCTTACCCAATTCGTTTAATGTGAAATCTGGATTTCTTATGGGTTCGCCAATGCAAACAGCCTTTTTAACATTTAGTTTTTTGTAATCAATATTGTTTTCCTTAGCATAAGAGATTAGTTTTGGGATAAACGATGGAACTGTAATAAACCCCGTTGGATTAAACCTTTTCATGGATTCAAATTGAAGCTTCTGTAGTCCAGGTCCTGTTCGGATTATACCTGCACCAAGTTTTCGGAGTCCAAGAAAATATGCCAAACCTGCCATAAACCTTTTGTCAAGAGTTACCAGAAGTTGAAAAATATCCTCCTTGGTTGTTTCGGCACATGAGAATGAGATATATTCGTTATAAGCCAGTCGATCCAGGTCGTTATCAGTCATGGCAAAAGTAACGGGTTCACCCATTGTACCCGATGTAGTTATATAATCAATAATTTTATCGCTATGAACACATATAAAATCTGAGTTAAATTTCTGTAAGTCATCTTTTGTAGTAACAGGTATTTTCTGCAAATCATCAAGGGTAAGAATATTTGCGATGTCAATATTGTTTTGTTGGAATATATTCTGATAGTAACCAGAATACTTATGCAAATAGCTTAGTGTCTTCTGGAGTTTCACTTCCTGAAATACCTTGATGTCTTTTCTGCTTTTGGTTTCTATGTCAGGGATATACATAATCGACTATTTTAGTTTGCTTTCCAGTTCCTCAATTCTACTTTCTATTTTAGTTCTGGTTGTGGTATTTTCAAATTCTTTTGAGAGTGATTGATTATAATATAAAAGTGCTTTTTCAGAATTATTATGCTCATAATAATAATTACCTGAAACAACATAGCCATGGTAGTAGTTGGGATTTTTTGCAATGAAGTCTTCAATGAATTCATCCTCAATGGTTGATTTCTCTGAAGTACTAGTTTTTATAATCTCTCTCATTCTTCTAAAGTCCATTAAATCAGAATACTCCTTACTTCGAATAATAGTATGACTAGGAATAGTCATTGTTGAATCGTATAGAATGGAATTTGCTTCAATCTTGTGAGCGTGGTCAAACACATTTTTTTCATTGTACATAAGGTATTCTCCAAACTGATATGATGATGTTGATACCCATAGATTAAGTTTTTCAGGCTGAAATATTACACTATGGTGAGAAATGAATTGAGCCATAGCTTTTTCATTACCAATACCAAGATCCGTATTATCGATTCCATTGTAATCACGTAAGATTTCAGCTGCAGAAATATATTCAACTTTTTTATTATCAATCAGTTGTTGGCATCTAGATTGGCGATAGCTTGAGGCAGACTCACTAATGTATTGAAGGTTATTTGGATCGTCTTCAAAAGTTGCACTCTGAAAATGATTTGAACATACCAGTTTGTTTTCAACGGTTGAATATGTGTCAATTTTCGATGGTGACTTCTCTATTATAATAGCTTTGTGATCAGGAGCAGAACCTACTAGAATCGATTCTGATACGAAAGTCTCACGTTTTTTAGCTATCGCAATTGCTTCTTCTATATTCCCTGCATATTGTAATATTTCCCTCGCCAGCAATGATATTGGCATTTTTGCCTTTGTGGGAATATCTGATTTTGCTGCGTTTATGGTAACTGTTAGTCCGGCTTTATTCATTCCCGAAACAACACCAATCATGCTTGCCCAAGTAATATAAACAAACTCATGCCCATTGTCAGGTTTTACGAATGCGATTATTTTATTTTTTGCAAAGGATTCATTGATATAGAAATCAAAATTTCGACCAAGAATTAATGAGCTGTCTTCAGAATTCATATTAGCAGCAAAGGAAGTACATCCTACTAAGGCTAAACTTTGTAGAGCATGACCGATATCATGGGCACCATGGTAATTGAGCATCCGTTCGTAGTTATTACCGATATAATCATATCCTTCTGAGGCTCCAAATGAGACGCCATAAATTTCATCTATATATTCTTGAGGAATGTATTCATCGATATCACGATTAAACCATGCTATGAAATATTTCAGAAATCTCAAATATGACTTTGACGGGATTAGTGTGTTAATTTGCTCCACAAAGGCATCTTCTTGAACTTTTATTAGCTCCTTGGTTAATTTGCCATTTATTACACCTATTTCAAAGGGGCTTCCTTCAAGATACATTTCCCAAAGTCCATATTTATTCTTTCTTAGCCAATTGTTTCCAATTTTATAGAAATCGGGAGCGGGATTTTCACGAACACTATTTAGGATCTCAGTATCTACAATATCGGGAGGTGTAATCTTTGTTTTCACATTAAAAACAATGACCAAAACTACTATGATAAGCAATAATCCGATAAGAATATTACGTATCCATCTCCAAAATATATTACCCTTATTTTTATTATTTTTCGTCATTGATTTCTTTAAGAATACTATTTGTCCCAACAAACTCACCGCATGTTAATATGGCACTTAGACTCACTCCAAGGATTCCATGAAGGTTTATATTTTGGCCTGTAAAATACAAATTATTGACCTTTGTTCGAGGTGAGATATATGACCCTACGGGGTTATTACAATCTCTCATTGTACCATACATGGATCCTTTTGGTGATCCAAGATAGTCTTTATATGTAAGAGGTGTAGATGCTGTGAAGTCGATAATATTATCTTTTAGTTCAGGGAATTGTAATGTTGCTAATTCAATTAATTCTTTTGCTTTCTTGGTCTTAAAGTCTTTATAATCTTTGCCTCTTTTATTAATTGGTAATTCTGCCCATTGCTCAACTTCTTCATATAGCATATGGGTTAGTAGCCCTAGAGTATTGGTGTATTCACCACCGTCTTTGGGTACACTACAATGCATGAAATAATGTTCTGGCCATTTATTACTATCGTAGTTGGATGCATACCAAACGTCTTCTCCCTTATAAAAATTGTAGTTATGGTTTCTGTACTTAAAAGTGTTTTCTTTCATTACAATATGGACAGCGAAAGCAGAAATAGTATTTTCTTTCCTCTTCATTCTTGCCCGAAATGATTTCTTTATTGAATCCTTTGCAATCAGGTCCATCGTTGTGGCAGGATGTACGTTTGATATAATATTCTTGCCAATAAATGTTGAACCATCACAAGTTTCAACTGCAGTTATTGAATCATTTTCAATGACAAGATTTTTTACAGCATTGTTTTTTACAATTTTCCCACCATTTTTAAGGATTTGATCAGCTAACTTATCGGCAACTTGCGTGGTACTTCCAACTATTCTGTAGGAGCTGGACATGAAATGGTTATTAACGAGTGCGTGAATGTATAAAGGTGATTTTGACTTTTCTCCAGCATAAACAAAATTAAGTGCTGTTAATACCTGCTGAAGTCTTTGGTTATCAGTTATTGACTTAACAAAATCCCATGTATTTAAAGTGAGGTATTTATTAATATTCTCAATCTTCTGATTTTGGTTTTTTAGAAGGTAAATATCCTGAGTTTTTATTGTTCGTTGTATCTCATTTACATAGGCATCAATGGCTTCTGACTCATCAGGAAAATACTCATTCATTTTTTTCTTGAAATTATCAAAACCAAAAGGGAATTTGTATTCTTTTCCACCAATATTGAAAATATCAAACCCCGTCTCATCAAGTCTATGGTACTTAATCCCATCAAAAAGATTAAAGTATTTAAATAGTTTATTAAGTGTTTGACCTTCATCCAGACTTCCCACATAGTGCATTCCAGTGCTAAAGTCACAGTTCTTTCTTCTAAATGATTGTAATGAGCCACCGATTTGATGATTTTTCTCAATAATGAGAACCTTATGCCCTTTACGACTGAGTATTACACCACTTAGTAAGCCTCCAAGCCCGCTGCCAATGATTATTGTGTCATATTTATTAGTCATTGTAGTTGTGTTTTTAGTTAAGAAATAATGTAAATCAGGTTGGATGTTAACTTAGTATTATCGATAACTTTAAGTAAACGATTATTTGATTTACAGATATCTTCGATAGTAGTTTGAGAAACAAATTCAAGTTTATATATTGTTTTATTGAAGCCTATATTAGTTGATAAGAACTCCGTAATTCTAGTGCCTGTATGTCTTTTTGATAGGTCTTTATTTGCATCTCTTATTATAATTTTACCACCTTCGTTTAACTTACTAATACATGAATTAATAACATTTATTTGAATATTTTCAGGCATATAATGAAGTACGTCATTTAGAATGAATACATCTGAATATTCCAGTTCTATTTCACTTATATCTGCTGCAATGAAATCAACATTGTCAGATTTAATTGCACAATGTGTTGCAACGCTAATTTTGTCGGGATCATAATCAATACCTATGATATCACGATCCTTACTTACCAAGTTTAAAGATAGGGCTAAGTATCCATATCCGCAGCCTAGGTCTGTCACTCTAGCTACTTTAGGAATTAATTCATTAAAAATATTGTAATTGTTCTCGAGTCTTAATTTTATCTTGGTATACCATTCAAGTACAGGTCCTTTGTATATAAAGTTCTTTTTAATGAAGTCGTTGAAGTAATCGGGTGTTTCAAGTTCTCTGGCTACCTTAAAATACTCTTTCTCAAAATAGGATTTAATGTTTCTAGCTTGTTCTTTGGATGTATTTCCATATTTGCCTTCACTTAGTTTTATTCTTGGTAAAAACTTGGTAACTGCTGTTGCTCTCTTTAAGAAAAATTCACTCTTTTTAAGAGCCTCTTTTTGTCCATAAATTATAATTGGTAATATGTCGAGGTTGAGTTCAGATGCCAAGTAAAATGCCCCTTTATGAAACCGTCTTAACTTTCCTCCTTCAGAGCGATGTCCTTCGGGATATACTACAACTGAATATCCTTCATCGGTTTGTTGTTTTACTTGTGCCAGAATTGATTCATAGTTACCGTCAACTTCAATAAAACCAGCATATCTTAGGGCAGGTCCATAAATTGGATTTCTGAAGTTTCTAGGGTTTGTTAGAACGACAACTCTATAGTTCAGTAGCATCATTAACATTAAATCAATGTGCGACTGATGGTTGGCAATTATTATTGCAGGCTTTTTGTAATCTTCTTTATTTGGGTTTATGATTACTTTTTTGGAAACAAAATTCATATAGATCATAAACCATGTTAAATATCTGAATAGCTTATGAATAAATATCTTTTTGTATTTCTTTTTTATGGGTACAATTATCATTACTAGTGATAGAATTGAAAGTATAATTGAGCCGCTTACAAACACAAAGAGCGCCCACATTGAGAATAAGAAATCAACCAATGTAATTGGTCTGTTCCTGAGACCCTTCTTGTAAGTTACAAGCCATTTAAATATTGCAGGAAGTAATGTGAAAGTGATTATCACTACTGATACAATTCCAATAATGGACATTGTGGCAATTGATCTTAAGGCAGGGTGCTTGGCAAATATCAAAACACCAATTCCAAGCAATGTTGTAATACCAGATAATATTACTGATATTTTATATGATTTAATGTCGTGTATTCCATACTTGTATTCCAGTAATAGACCTCGCATTATAAAAATGCTGTAGTCGATTCCAAGGCCAAAAATAAACGTGAGAATTATAACATTGAAAATATTAAAGTCTATACCAAGAAATCCCATTATACCAACTGTCCATATCCAACTAAATACAATGGGTATCATTGTAATTATGGTTAATTCAATCCTGCCATAAGCAATTAAAAGAATCAGGAAAACAAGAGAAAGAGAGATTATAACAAGTTTGTTAAAATTATCCTTAAGTATGGTTACAAACTCACTGGTAATAAGTCTCTTGTCAATTACCCATGCATTATCCATATTGTTGAAGGCCTCATAAATCAGATTAATTTCTGTTTCAGAATTATTTACCTTGATCACATTAATAATTGCCGACAATGTATCAGTATTGATGATGTAGTTTTCCAGAAATAGTTTGTTAATAATCTCTATATCATTTGGAGCTACTGGTTTAAAGTCTGATGAAATCCAGTTGCTAAATTGGTGAAAAGCACCGGGTCGGAATCCAACGGAGTCACTTGCTATTTCTATATCCGACATAACTCTAATTCCAACATTTGCCCAATAGTTATTCCAGTATTTAATTGCATTTTCCTGTTCTTTTACTGAAGGGAAAAGGTTATTAACCACTGCTGCATTCTGAATTATATCGCCTTCTATTAACCCATCTATCTTCTCAGATATTAATTCATTATTTACTAATGCATCCTGAATAGTATTACCAGGAGCTACAATATATATGGTCTTCTTGCTAATATTTGTTATCTCATTAATGCGCTTCTCAACGTCTTTGAGTTTATCACTCATATAGTTGTTTTTCATCATATCAGCATCAAATCCAACATGTTTTGAGCTAATGTATAGGATAATGGTTAACAGGAGTATCCCCAACTTTAGATATTTGTTTCTCGACAAATCATAGTTGGCAATAATATCTAACCAATTTGAATTCCTTTTTGATACATCTTTCTTTTTGCCCATTAAATGAGGAAGTACAATAAGTGAAAACAGCGCGGAACTTATTATTGCAACGGCTGCAAATAATCCAAGGTCGTTTAATGCTTCAGAGTTAACAAAATATAAAGATAGAAAGGCTGCTGCAGTAGTCAGGCTGCTAAGAATAACTGGAGTTGCAAGGTTCTTGATTATCAATCTATGAGATCCATGCTCCCGAAAATGTGAATAAATATGAAGTGCGAAGTCCACACAAATACCTAGTAATACAGCACCGATTCCCAATGATATTGCGCTTATTTCTTTCTTTAGTATGAACAAAAATGCCAGTGAAACAATTGCTCCAAAAGCAACCGGTAGGAATACAATAAAAAATGTACGCTTGCTTCTGAAAAATATGGAAATTACTAGGATAAGGACGAGTATTGCAAGTGTAATTGTGATGATGATATCATCCTTAATCTGATTTGCATTTCCCAAGGCAACAACTGGATTCCCAAAATAATCAACCCTGATATTGTCATATTCCTCATTTGCCAGACCTTCAATTATCAGATCAATACCATCAAATAATTCCGTGTTGTTAGCAGAATTATTAGTTGAAGTTGGGGTGATAAGAAATACAATATTTTTTTTGTCTTTGGAGATAAAAAACTGATTGTAAATCTCAAAATCGTTATCAATATTCAACGATTTAAATTTCTCCATAACCAAAGGAGTTAAATGTAAAGGATCTTTAGCAATGAAACTCTTGGTAACAAATGAAGCAGGAGAAATCAAAGCGGTATAATTCGCTGCTATGGTTGACTTAATCTTTTCTGTTTCAACTAGGGAGTCAAAACGCAAGTAGTCTGATTCGTCTAGAAAAATAGGGAGGTGTTTATATACAGCATCATAAACTTCCAGCATTATATCCTGTCCCGGTGCTAAGTCTATTGACTGCACTAGCTCAGGTACAAACTTGGAGTTAATTGAATCAACAAGACTATTAGCATAATTTGATAAGGTAGCAGGATCGGTTAAGGTTGAATCTTTAAAACTGAGATTAAAAACAACTTTATCCAGAAACTTTGAGTTAGAATACACAAAGTTCATATTGTTAATAGCTTCGTTATCAGGAAGTATCTTGGTTATGTCTTCAGAAAACCGGAGCTTAGATGCGAAAAAACCACTAATAGCTATTATCAAAAGCAGCATTGATAAGGCAATTATCTTATGCCTGTTAACCCACTCATATATAGCAAGGAATATCTTACTCATTGGTAACAGGTTTGCTTTTATAAATACTTATAATCAGGTATGATAAACCCATGGCAGCTAGGCCCAATAATGTGCCAAAAATTAAACTTCCAATAACATATTGAAGAATGCTGTATCCGAATTCATTAAGCGCATTATAGAATCCACCATTCATAATTTGATTTTTTAAATAGTCAATTGTATCGGTGCTAAATTCCTGCGGATTATCCATTACTAATCCACCAGCCGCATAACTTATATAAATTATAAAGGGAATAAACGGAGGTAAACTAATATTAGAGAAAGTAAGTACAATAATTTTATTAATTCGGAAGAAATGGGCAAGCAAAGCTGCCACAACCATTTGAAACCCCCAAATTGGTGCTATGCCCATGAACACACCAAAGCCAATCGCAGAGCTAAGTTTTAGGGTGTTTTCGTTGTGGAGCATAATTTGCTCCTTTACAACCTTTGTAAATTTGTTTTTTACAAGATATTTAATAACCTTAACAGGCAGTATATATAAAAAAGTAATAAACACTAAAAACGTGTTTAGAATACTGATTCTGGTGAAGTCGGGGAGAGGTCTGAAATGAGTTATACGCTCACCTTCCGGTGCATAATATACTTTAACTGGAATTGGGATAATCTTAATATTGCTCCAAGCAGATCTAACAAGAACCTCAATCTCAAATTCAAACTTAGTGGTGAAAAACCTTGTTTTCTTATACAGCTTTATGGGGTATAACCTATATCCCGATTGTGTATCAGGGAGTTTCTGATTTGTTTCAGCCCAGAACCAAAAGTTTGAAAATTTATTGGCGAAAGTGTTTTTCGATGGCATCCCATCAGCTTCTATATTTCGAGATCCTATGATAAGAGAATCAGGGTTCTCTTTAAGTTGATTCAAAAAATCAGGTATGTTTTCAGCGAAATGTTGTCCGTCGGAATCAATTGTTATAGCATAATCGAACCCTTGTGAAATGGCGGATTTAAATCCTGATCGTAAAGCTGAACCTTTGCCTTTATTTTCAGGAAAGGTAATGATCTCAATGGAATCAATCCCGTTTATTATCTCCTTAGTTTTGTCTGTAGAACCATCATCAATAACGATAATGTGATTGATGTATTTTTTAACTCCCAATATAACATCACCAATGGTACTGCAATTATTATAAGTTGGAATAATTGCACAAATTTTGTGATTAGAAGACCAATCAATAGTATCTAAAATTTGATTCATTAAGGAGTTTTTGCTAATTGGCAAAGGTAAAAAAATAGACTACTTATAATAAGATTTACTATCTATTAGAGAATTTGTGCCATTTTTATAAAGAGCATAGTTGAACCCCGGTTTTAAACAATATGCACCAGTTTCTCCATTCTTGTTTACGGCGATGTATCCTATCTGGTACTTTTGATGTTCAGGAACTTTATTTACAATTCTCATAACAGCCTCTTCCACTGCTTCCTGCGGGCTTCTTCCATTTCTCATTAGCTCAACAACAAGGAAGGAGCCAACGGTTTTGATTACCAGCTCACCCATGCCTGTTGCAGTTGCAGCTCCAATTTCATTGTCTACAAATAGTCCAGCACCAATTATTGGTGAATCCCCAACTCTTCCTCTAATTTTAAACCCCATTCCGCTGGTTGTGCAAGCTCCGGCTATATTTCCATTCTTGTCAACTCCAAGTAAACCAATAGTATCATGGAATTTGTTTGGTTCATTTTCCCAATTGGGATGTGGTTCATAGTCATGTTTTAATAGTGCTTTCTTCCATGCCTTTTTTGCTTCAGGAGTTAGTAGGTTTTCCTTTTTAAATCCATTTTCCAATGCAAATTGTAACGCTCCACTACCACTTAGCATTACATGAGGAGTTTTATCCATCACAAGACGCGCAACTGAGATGGGATGAACAATATTTTCCAGAAAACAAACAGATCCAGCATTACCATCAGGGCCCATAATTGATGCATCAAGCGTAACAATCCCTTCTCTGTCAGGAAAGCCTCCTAAGCCTACGCTCATATTCTTGGGGTCCGCCTCAGGGATCCAAACGCCTTGTTCAACTGCATCTACAATAGAATTTCCATCATTGAGAACCCTTATTGCTTCTTCATTAGCATCTAATCCATGATTCCATGTGGAGATAATTACCGGAAGACTATTTGTATCAACAGTTGCACTAGAAAAAATAGTTTCTGATTTTACAATTCTAGGAACAAGGGATAATGCGCCTGCAGCAGTAATTCTTCCAATAAACTTTCTCCTATCTATCATAATATCAGAATTATATAAGGTGAATTGTACCTAAATTAAGCGAATTTCCCAGGTTTGTAACCGTGTAATCCGTAGAATGCAATGTAAAGATAGCTGAATACGGGTACTATAAAGGATAGGTGTACCCCGAAACTATCTGCCACAACTCCCATTGCCAATGGTAGTAATGCTCCACCAAGTATCATCATTACCAATAGAGATGATCCCTGACTAGTATATTTTCCAAGACCAGAAATTGCCAGGGTAAATATGTTCGACCACATAATGGAGTTAAATAAACCCATTGCAATGATAGTCCAAAGAGCAATACTTCCAGTTGAGTTTAATGCTAAAACAAGGAATATTATATTGATTCCTGCAAATACATATAATGTTCTATGAGGTAGAGAGTTTCCAATGTAGAAACCAACTAGGTTTATTGCTAAAAAGATTAAATAAATCATGGCTGATTCAAATCCGGTGGTTAATCCTAGTATTACAAATGCCAGAATAGAAATTGATGGCATAATTAGAAGCTTAACCCACTTTTTGGAATTGCTTAATGAAACTGCACCAAGGAATCTTCCAATCATTTGTCCACCCCAATAAATGGATACATACACACTTGCCTCTGAGTCGGTAAATCCGCCTATTTCTGGAAGGTTCAAATAACTAATGAGCATACTTCCAATACTTACTTCTCCGCCAACATACATGAATATGGCAATCATACCAAAAATTAACTGTTTGTATTTGAGTGCGCCAAATCCGGGAGCAACTTCGTCGGGGTTTGTAAATCTTGGTAATGGAATAAATCTGAAAGCAACAGCCATCATAAAGAAGATCGTTGCAAAAACTAAATATGGTATTTTAACAGCATCTGAACCTGCTGATTCACTGAAGAAGGTAAATATTAGAAACCCACCTAGGACAGGAGCGATAGTTGTTCCCAATGAATTAAATCCTTGAGCTAGGTTAAGTCGTGATGATGCAGACTCATCAGATCCCAGTATAGCAACATATGGGTTAGCAGCTATCTGAAGCAATGTAAATCCTAGTCCGAGCACAAACAGAGCTGAAAGGAAAAACCCATACATCTGAAATTGAGCTGCAGGATAAAACAATAAAGCTCCAATACCTGAAATTACTAAACCAATTACAATTCCTTTTTTATATCCAATTTTATTTATGGGGTCACCCTTTAATACTGATATTATAAAATATACCAATGAGCCAATAAAATAAGATGTAAAAAATGCAAACTGGATTAGCATTGCCTTTGTGTGAGTTAGATCGAATGCTCCTCTTAAATATGGAATAAGAATATCGTTAAGGGCAGTCATGAAGCCCCACATAAAGAATAAAAATGTAAGGTTAATGAAAGCTGTCCTGTATGTATTGGATTGGTCACTCATAATAACTATTGGTTTGTGGTTGGTAATTTAAAAATGTAATCTTTTGATTATGGATCGAGGTTGATAAATAGTAATTATGATAATAATTGCTTTACGATTCCTGAAACAGTTTTATTGTCAGCTTTTCCGGCAAGCTGTTTTGATGCCATGCCCATAACCTTACCCATATCTTTCATAGTAGAGGCACCTGTTTGTTTAACAATATCACTTATAATTTGTTGTACCTCATCAATCCCCATCTGTTCAGGTAGATACTTCTCTATTATGCCAGCTTGATAATCCTCATCTTCAGCCAAATCAGCTCTTCCCTGATCTTTGTAAAGTGTTGATGATTCCTTACGTTGTTTTACAAGTTTTTGTAATAGCTTTAGTTCTACACTTTCGGAATTTCGGCACCACCAATGCTATCGCCAGTTTTTTCTAACAGTAATGCAGCTTTTATGGCACGTAATGCTTCCAGTTTCTTTTTGTCGCGGGCAAGCATAGCCTGCTTAATATCGTCATTTATTGTTACTTCAAGGCTCATAGTCGTATTATTTTGCATGCAAATATAATTATATACACATAAAAAAACCTACCCTTTTGTAAGTAAAGGATAGGTTCTTAATTATTTTATTAAAAGTCAATTAATCCACGTTATCGTGTAGAAAAGAATTGTCGGACTTAATAACAGGTTGGTTTTTTGAATCTTCACCTAATGTGTATCTCGAAACTACGGAATCAGCAGAATAATCGGTGTCATCCAGCTGTACATTCTTTCTAACATAAGCAGGTTGCTTCTCAAACTCTTCAACTTGTTCGTGTGACCTTAAGTTAATACTTAGATTTTTAAGCTTATTAATTCTTTCCTGAGCGTTTTTTGAAATATTGTCTTCGTCAATTTCCTCTTTAGGCACCTCAATTATTTCAGGTTTCTTTGATGATACAGTATGGCCAATGCTTAAATATGGCTCTTCTGTTTTCCTAATTAAGGAGGATGGTTTTGAAGGTTTAAAGCTTACAAGAGGCTCAGGCTCTACTTTCTTATCTTCTGTAACTCCCAGATTGTGAACAATACGTTCAGTAGGTTGTTCATTAACAGAAAACGATGGGGTAGGAGTTGGAGGCTCAGGTGTTACCTTTTTAATTTCTGAAATAAACTCTGTTTCTTGTTTCTCCACAACTGATGGTTTTGGAGTAACAGGTTTATTTATTTTACTATTATCACCAATTGTTCCAACAACAGTACTCTCTCTCTCTGGCTCAACTACCACATTCTCAAAACCAGTGGCGATAATTGTAATTCCAACCTTATTACCAAGTGTTTCATCTTTACCAACTCCCCAAATGGTTTCAGCATTGTTGCCGCTTTCATTTTGGACGTAATTAGTAATTTCAGTTATTTCATCCATTGTAATATCATCAACACCTGTTGTGATATAAAGAAGAATATCGGTAGCTCCCGCAATTTCATTATCATTTAGAAGAGGAGAATTCATAGCTTCCTCAATGGCTTTGTATGCACGATCTTCACCTTCTGCGGCGGCAGATCCCATTATTGCTTTACCACTATCTTTAATTACGGTTCTTACATCTTCAAAGTCAACATTCACATAACCTGTAACTGTAATAAGTTCGGCAATGCCTTTGGCAGCAGATGATAATACGTTGTCAGCTTGTTCAAATGCTTCAGCAAGTACAAGATTGCCAAACTGCTCACGAAGTTTATCATTGCTGATAACTAAAAGTGCATCAACATATTTTTTTAATTCATTTATTCCTACCTCAGCTTGTTGTTTCCTTCTACGACCTTCAAAGCCAAATGGAAGTGTTACTATTCCAACTGTAAGAATATTCATTTCACGAGCCAGTTGAGCAATTACAGGAGCAGCGCCTGTACCTGTTCCACCGCCCATTCCGGCTGTGATAAACACCATTTGAGTATTATCATCATCAAGAAGTTCACGTATTTTTTCGATAGAGTATTCTGCAGATTCTCGTCCAACCTGTGGGTTTGCTCCGGCACCAAGACCCCCTTTATTGCCGATTTCAATCTTAATTGGGACCGGGCTCGACTCGAGAGCTTGTACGTCGGTATTGCATATAGCAAATTCAACGCCAGTTATTCCTTGTTTAAACATATGGTTAACGGCATTGGAACCGCCACCACCAACACCAAGAACTTTGATGATGGATGGATGCTGTTTAGGTTGAAATGTTATCATGTCAGTCATATTGTATTTGGACAAATTAAAAATAATCTATTTGTAGGTGTGACTATATTATGGTATTAGTAGTTTTTAACAAAAAAAAGTTAATTCATTTCTATTCTGAAGTATCATTCTCGAACCACTCTTTTATTGAATTTAAAAACCTTGTTGGACCGGATTTACCATCGTCGTCTTTTTCTTTCTTCCGACCTTTTTTACCGTCGGCATCTGTTGTTTCCTCTTGGCTTGCATCGGTCTGAAGAAGGTTGTTTTCTTTAACCTTTTCATAGTCAAACCTTGAAATTCCTTCGATAACAAGTCCAACACCGGTAGCATACATAGGGCTTGCCATTTCATCAACAACATCATTTGCCAGATGTTCATTAGGGTAGCCAATACGTGTTGCCATTCCAGTTGTGAACTCAGCTAGTTGGTCAATATGCTTCAGTTGGGAACCACCACCTGTTAGCACAATACCTGCAATTAGCTTTTTCTCAAAACCTGAATTCTTAATTTCGAAATAAACCTGTTCGATAATTTCTTCCATTCTGGCCTGAATTATTGAAGCAAGATTTTTAAGTGTAATCTCTTTTGGTGGTCTTCCCCTTAGCCCAGGAATTGCTACAACTTCATCATCACGGTTTTCACTTGCCAATGCAGATCCAAATTTTACCTTCAATTCCTCAGCATGTTTTTTAATAATCGTACACCCCTCTTTTACATCTTCGGTTACTATATCACCTCCAAAAGGAATTACCGCAGAATGTCTTATGATATTATCTTGAAATATTGCTATATCAGTGGTGCCGCCACCAATATCAACTAATACCACACCTGCTTCTTTTTCTTCATCACTCAAAACAGCTTCTGCGGAAGCAATGGGCTCAAGAATTAGATTTACCATTTCTAAGTCAGCCTTTTTAATGCATTTGTAGATATTCTTCGCTGATGCGGTTTGGCCAATTATTATATGAAAATTAGCCTCCAAGGTATTACCAAGCATACCAACAGGTTCACGGATGCCGCTTTCATTATCAATGATATAGTCCTGTGGGATTACATCAATAATTTCTTCACCGGGAGCCATGCTAAGCTTATACATATTTTGAGTGAGACTGTCAATCTCTTCCATTGAGATCTCTTGATCCTCATCATCTCTGATATTGCTACCTCGATGCTGATGACTTTTAATATGTTGACCTGCTATTCCCACATTGACATATTTAATTCCCACAGTTGATTTCTCCTCAGCTTGTTTTACAGCTTTACGAATCGACTGTACGGTATTTTCAATGTTAGCCACAACGCCTCGTTTTACACCGATGGATTCGGTTTTTCCGTAGCCAAGTATTTCAATTTTACCATACTCGTTTTTAGTGCCTACTATGCAGGCAATTTTAGTTGTTCCTATGTCAAGTCCGACAATAATTTCAGATTCCATACGATTATTTTTTAGTGCAAACTATTTGATCTTTATATATAAGGTTGATGGAACTATATTTGTCCCAATTTTCAGTAATCATGTTTTTCCGATAATAAGCTTCGAGGTTTTCTAACTTGATAGCTGCATTCTCCAGACTTCCAAATTTAATGATATGCTCCCCCAGTTCAGGAATTAGATCATACTCACCCTTGCTATTCACATAAATTTGATTTATTTGAGATGACAATAGATGATTTTCTAGAATCAACTTTCCAAGTTTAAATACTTCAAAATAAGATGAATTGGAGTATGTGGTGTCGTAGATGTTACTCTCTAAGCTGGTAATATTATCATTAATGTAACCACTAGCAATTAGCACTCTGGAGGTATGTTTTCTGCTAATTGGTATAAATTCACCATTATTATCTATGTAGATGCTATTTCCTTGCTTATTATACACTCTTATTATTGGTGTTTTCTCCTTAACATTAATTAGAAGCTTCCCATCCAGAGTTAAATAACTATCAGTGTTTTCAATATATGGGTTTAATAATAAGTTTCTTTCTATATCATATGTGTTGACATTGGTGATGGTAAGATGTTTATTAGTGTCAATGTTATTAATGGTATTTAATAGTATATCCCTCGAAAGAAATCCCTCATCGGTATCTCTGAAAATATTTACCTGAACATCCTCAACTAAGGTGGCTCTGCTTTCTTTGAATATGAAACCCATAAGCACAAGAAGACCCAATGTCGCCAGGGTAAATAAGGATATTTGAATAATTCTTATCATATCGTACTTAATGTGTTTTCAATTTTTTCTACCATCATATTAATGTCACCAGCACCCATAGTTAGAACTACTTGTGGATTATTGTTCGATAAATAGTTTAGTATCTCTTTTGGTTTAAGTGTTTGACATTTAGTTCCAACTATACTGTCTGATATTATTTCTGAAGTAATTCCAGGAATTGGTTTCTCCCTTGCCGGATAAATATCCATTAATATAACCTCATCAAGTTTGGATAGTTGACCGGCAAATTCTTTGGCAAAATCACGAGTTCTGCTATAAAGATGAGGCTGAAAAATACCTGTTATTTTTTTGTTCGGATACAATTCTTTGATTGTATCAACTGTGACTTTTATTTCTTCAGGATGATGT
>CALCGQ010000322.1 GCA_937901015.1 uncultured Bacteroidota bacterium
AATGGAAATCATATTGTTGATATGTATAGATCAACAACTCTTTCCATCTCAAAAAACCCCCACAAAAAATTAATTTGGTTATTGTCAAGCCTATATTAAACCCGTGTAGTTTTAAATTGATTAATTTTATCGATCTTGACAATCCATATTATCAAAAAACAAATAGATGAAAACTTTGCTAAAAATCACTGCCGTCCTATTAATCATTATTGTGGCTCTTTTGTTTATACTTCCCTTGGTTTATAAATCTGAAATTATCAGATTAACAAAAATCGAACTTAATAAGAGTGTAAATGCTCAAATTGATTTTGCTGATATGGACCTGAGTTTAATAAAAAGTTTTCCTGATTTTAATTTAAGCATTGATGGGCTTTATATTTCAGGAAATGATGAATTTGTTAACGACACGATAGTGAAAATTAAAATCGTATCTCTATCAGTGGATATTTTTAGTGTTATTTCTGATGATAGTTATATAATCAATAAAATCAAATTATACGAACCTACAATCAAGGTTGTTATTAAGGAAAACGGACTAGCCAACTACGACATTTCGATGCCACCAGAAGAAGTAGCAGTAGAGTCAACATCTGAGGATTCTTCTCCCTTTAATCTCCAAATAAAAAAATTCCAAATCATTGACGGTACCATTAACTATGAAGATAAATCCATAAGTGCACTCATTAACCTTAGTGGTATTAACCACACTTTATCAGGAAACTTAAGTTCTGATAATGTTACTCTTAATACAGCTACCAGAATAGCCAATTTCAATTTTAGTTATGAAGGTATTCCATATGCATCAAATATGGCAATTTCATATAAGGCGAATATTGTTGCCGATATGAAAAATGAGATTTATACACTCGGGAAAAATGAACTGATACTGAATAACTTATTTATTGGTTTTGACGGATCTGTTTCCTATGTAAATAACGACATGAATCTAGTACTTACATTTGCATCAATCGGATCTGACTTTAAAGATATTCTATCGTTGATACCTGCTGTTTATGCAAAAGACTTCGAAGATGTTATAGCGGAAGGAACATTCTCTGTTGATGGATCTGTCAAAGGACTTTACAACGATGACCAACTACCATCGTTCAATTTTAATATTGGTGTTGATAATGGAATGTTTCAATATCCCGAACTTCCAAAATCGGTTAATAATATTGTAATATCATCTAATATTTCAAATAAGGGTGGTGATATTGATAACACCATAATTGACATAAGTAAATTCAACCTAACTCTCGGTGACAACCCAATTGTAGCAACTACTAAAGTTAGTACACCCGTATCTGATCCAAATATAAAAGCCAGAATAACTGGTAGTTTTGATTTATCAGAAACCAAAGACTTCTATCCATTATCCGATGATGAAAATCTTCAAGGTGAATTAATTGTGGATATCAATATTGATGGTAAACTTTCCTCTTTGGAGAATGAAAAATATGAAGAATTTCTTGCCATGGGATCAATTGTCGCCAAAGACATTTATTACAATACAAGTAGTCTTGCACAGCCCGTATTAATCAAAAACACACAGTTAAATTTCTCACCAGGCTACATTGATTTGGTGAATTTTAATGCAGGATGTGGAGAAAGTGATTTCAGTGCAACTGGTAAAATAAGTAATTACCTGTCTTATTATATGAATGATGGTATACTAAAGGGCTCATTAATCACAAATTCAAAATATCTAAATATTGATGAGCTACTTGTGAAGAGTGAAGAAGAACCGGAAGAAGAAGGAAGTGGTCAGGAAACAGATACTTCAACACAAGGAGAAACCGATGAGGATACTACAATTGAAATTCCGGATAATGTAAACTTCACAATGCAATCTTCATTCAACAAGCTAATTTATGACAAGCTGGAAATGAGTGAAGTAGAAGGTAAACTTGTTATGGCTAACGGTGTGCTAGATATTAAAAATCTAAGTATGAATGCAGTTGGAGGTACCATGGTAGTAAACGGTAGCCTTTCAACCATAGATATTGATAACCCTGTGGTTGATTTTAATTTTAACATGAAGAATATGAGCATTCCTGATTCCTACGATCAATTTGCTCTATTTAGAAATTACCTTCCAATTACTCAAAAAACAACAGGTTTATTCTCTGCTAATTTTAGCATGAGTTCCATTCTGGATAAGAAACTCAATCCAGTTTATGAGTCAATGAATGGTGCTGGCGCACTATCTACAAAACAAATCACTGTCAGCGGATTAGAAACACTAACTCAAATCGCATCAGCGCTTAAAATAGACCAGCTAAACACATTGGCAATAAGTGATTTTATGGCTCAGTTCACAATGGAAGCCGGTAAGTTAATTGTAGCACCAACAAAGTTTAATTATGGAAAGATTAATGCTGAACTATCTGGATGGACTGGACTTGATAAGTCCATCGATTACGATATGAATATACAGATTCCCAGATCTGAGTTAGGGAGTGAGGCCAATCAGGTGATGGAAGATTTATTATCCAAAGCAAATATACTTGGAACAAGTTTCAGTTTACCTGATATGATACCTGTTATGATTTCCATTGGTGGCACACTTGATGATCCAAAAGTTGAAACGAAGCTGAGTAGTGACTTTAGTGGTTCTGCAAAGGATGCAACCAAAGAAATAATCAAGAAAGAATTGGGAGATGAAGCATCAAAAAAAGCTCAAAAAATTATTGATGATGCCGATAAACAGGCAAAGTATTTAATTGCAGAAGCTACAAAGCAATCAAAATTAATTAAGGATAATGCTGCAGATGCTGTAATACTTCTTGAGACTGAAACTGACAAACAGGCAAAAGCTCTCATTGCAGAAGGTAAGAAAAATGGATTCGTAGCTGAGATGGCTGCTAAAGAAGCTGCAAAACACCTTAGAAGTGAGTCAGCTGACCAGAAGGATGATATTGTTGCAGAAGCAAATAAGAGAGCTGATGACCTTATCAAGGAAGCTAAAAAAGCATCGCAAATATTAAAAGATCAGGCTCAAAAAGAGGCTGATAAACTGAAATAATATTAATTTGAAAATGGAATAAAATGGCCTTCGATGAAAGTATATATTGGAAGTAAGACTGAAAAGGAGATTCTTTAACTTAAGTCTTCGATCATAATAGAGCTTCCAATACTACCCGATCATCAGATTACAACCTCTGATATCACTATTATCAAACCGGCCTAATATTTCAAAGCTACCATTGCTGTGGTTTTTACCAAGATCCTGAGTGGCAATAAATGAGCAGGAATGTATATTGGCAAGATCGATAACATTAATGCCACCGGTACGATTTTCAGATAATATGGTCAATGGGTCATTAACATCACGAATTAATATCTTCATCCATGGCGGTGAATTAAAAATGCCTCCTCCTTGGGAATAGGACTGCGATAATAACTCAGTCATACCATACTCAGAATATATGTTACTAACTCCAAAAGAAGATTTTAAATAATTATGAAGTTCATCGCGAACAAGTTCCTTTCTTCTTCCCTTCATACCACCGGTTTCCATTAGTATTAATTCTGGAAAATCAATGGGGTAATTTTCTGCAAGGTCAAGTAAGGCATATGTAACACCCAGCAATAATACTTTTTGCTTTGTCTCTCTGAGTGATTGCAAGATATTGCTTAATTTCTCATATTCAGCCAGATAAAAGCCGCTATTAGGGTTTCTACTTTCGGTTATTAGGTTATCGGCCATATAAACCAACGAAGAACCTTCCCTTTCCAAATAAGATGGCAACAATACAAGAACCGTATAGTCGGTGATTTTTCCAAAAAACAAATCAAAGGCCTCCCGAAACGATCGTTCATAAAGAGAAAGATCTTTTACCAAATGTTTACTGGTTTGTACTCCTGTGGTGCCGCTACTGGTAAAAGTAGTTATGGGAACAAAGCTTCCTGATACTACATTATGTTGTTTATAAAACTCTATTGGCAGAAAGGGAATTTGAGAATAATTCTTAATACTTCCAATATCAACATTCAGAAAATCCACAAAACGCTTGTATACAATATTATTTTTATATTGATAATGAAATATTTCTAACGCAACCGCGTTAAAATCATCAATGGTATGGATATTAAATATACTATTTTCGATTGCCCCTATTTCTGGCATGATTTTTATACTTTTATCACCTGTAAAGAAAAGATGAAAAATTATAGGACAAACATACTAATTCTTATTCTGATTACGAGCTTGACAGTTATATCATGTCGCAAGTTTGAAGAATTCCCAGACATTCCTGCAATCACGTATGATAGCTTTGTTGTTTTAATGAATCAGGAGACTGGTATTACCGAACGTGGCGTTCTTATTTTTTCCTACACTGACGGAGATGGAGATCTTGGACTTGATAAGGGAGATACACTCCCTCCATACGATCCTAACAGTGAATATTATTATAATCTGATTATAAAATATTACGAAAAACAATATGGGGTTTTCAAGGAAGTACCCATTCTCTCATGGAATGCAGATTCTTCATACTTTGATACCCTTACATTCAACTCACGTTTTCCTGTATTAACACCTGAAAGCGGAAATCAGAATATTAAAGGTATTTTTCAGGATACACTATTTATCTATAATCCACTATCTGAATTTGATACTATCAAATTCAAAGCTCAGATCATTGACCGATCTTTGAATATCAGCAACGAAATAGAAACTGGCGAAATCATTAGAATCCAATGATTTAATACCTCCTTATTAGATAATTTTAAATTATTGTTATATTTTTGTTAAAATTAGGTGATGTATCATACACTATCTAGCAACTTAAGTTGTCATATATTCAAACCAATACTTATAACTAATAAAAATTATTATGAAAAAATTCTACGCTTTATTTCTACTAATTGCTTTGTCATTTGGTGCGATGTCTCAAACATTCATCGCTGAGGATTTTAGCAATGGGGTTCCTCCTTCAGGATGGACAATCGACAACCTTGCAGCCCAATGGTCAAGCAGTTCAACTGCAAATGCTGAGGGTACTGCACCAGAGGCAATGTTTACATGGAAACAGGTTATTGCTGTATCCAGACTTATTGCACCTCAAACTGATCTAACAGGATATTCATCTGTTGTTTTACGTTTCAAGCATTATCTTGATAATTATGGTGGTGGTGCGTACAAAATTGGTGCTGCAACTCGTTCTGGAGGTGGTGATTGGAATACTGTATGGGAAGTAAGTCCTAATAGTTCAATCGGACCAGAAGATTTACTAATTACAATTGACAATGGTGATGTTGGAGCAAGTGATTTTGAGTTTTGCTTCTTTCTTGATGGAAATCTATACAACATGAATTACTGGTACATTGATGATGTATCTCTATTCAATCCCCTAGCACTTGATGGTCAATTAGCTGCTATTACAACTTATCCATTTGTAAGTGGACCAACTCCAGTTGAAGGTGTTCTATTTAATAATGGAACAGACCCTATCACGTCTTTTGACATAAACTGGCAAGCAAACGATGGTGAAATTTATTCTACAAGCTTCTCAGGCATGAACTTGGATATGGGTGATAGTTATGCATTTGAGTGTAATGAACTATTCAATTATCCAATTGGTTCTTACGACCTTCATGTATGGATCTCAACTGTAAATGGTACTCCTGATGACGATCCTGATAACAACAGCCTGACAAAAGGAATTAGTGTTGTAAGTCATACTGTTGACAAAAAACCATTACTGGAAGAATTTACAAGTTCAACATGTGCTCCCTGTGCTTCTTTCCACACTACTTTCGTACCGTGGTGTGAAGACCATGCTGAAGATATCACACTGGTAAAATACCAAATGAACTGGCCTGGTTCAGGAGACATCTATTACACAGCAGAAGGTGGAGACAGAAGAAACTATTATGGTGTAACATGGGTGCCATGGCTTGTTGGTAATGGTGCCTTTGTGAATACTGATGTCGGTTCAGTAAATAACTTCTATAATTCAGCAATTGAAATTCCTGGCTTTGCAAGTTTCGTTGCCACCAGAACTTCTGTAAGCAGAGGTACAATAATGGATATTGATGTAAATATTCTTCCTTATGCTAACTTTGAAAACTTCAAACTATTTGTTGTTGTGTTTGAAAATATAACAACAGGTAATGTTTCATCAAACGGAGAAACAGAATTTGAACATGTTATGATGAAAATGGTTCCTGATGCTAGTGGAACTACCATTAATCTAGTTGACAGAGAGCCTATTACAATCTCTCAAAGTATTGAACTTGCTGGAACTAACGTTGAAGAATGGGATGATCTTGGAGTAGCTATTATTATCCAGGATTATGCTACAAGCGAAGTATTCCAATCAGGCTATGCTGTTGAAAATGGAGTTTTTGCAACAGATGCAACTTTATCAGAACTAAATGTTGATGGAACATTAATAGATGGTTTTAGTCCTGACGTTTATGAATACACTGTTGAATTACCTGAAGGAACAACCATAGTCCCAGAAGTAACAGGTGTACCTGCTGATGAAAATGCTACTGTTGTTATTGTACCAACAATGGAACTTCCAGGAGTAACTACAATCGATGTATTTGCAGAAGACTTAATGACACATCTTACATATACTGTAACCCTTGATGTGGTAACAGGTTTAGAAGATAATGCTGCAGCAACCGTGAAAGTTTATCCAAACCCAACAACAGGAATTATTAACATCAATGGTGTTGGTGATGCAAGTATTTCCATATACAGCATAACAGGAAACCTTATTGCTGAATATGGTGGAAATCAAAAAATCGATCTTTCAGCACAACCTAATGGAATCTATTTCATTAAAGTTTATGGAGATGATTTTGTGACTACAAAAAGAATCACTTTAAACCGATAATTCGGGTTTAACAATAAAAAAAGCCGGGCAAGTATGTCCGGCTTTTTTATTAAGGTGGAGTTTATATCATTGCTTTTTTAATATTTAAGCTTATTCCTCTCCCACAACTAATTTACAATTAACTAGCTGTCCTACTAGGATTACCTCATTGAGTTGCTTTTTCACATCCTTAAACTGATGTCGATTACCACAATTGTATAATACAATTAGTGGGTTGTTATCAACAATAAGGTTAAACAAGCTGTCAGGTGCTGGTGCTTCAGTCAACTTGCTATATACCTCATAGGTTATATCAATAAATGCCACATTCTTTGTGATTCCACGATTATCCAACAGATACCCATCTTCAAGCTCAACCGGAATTGCCAGATTTCCTTCATAGTACAAATCCTGTGGGTGAGGAAATGAAGTGATTTTTGACTTATCGTCAGATAGTGTAATAGGAACAAGATTTTTGTAATCACCTTTTGTCTTATACAAATATGTGGGTGGTCCTGCTGTATAATCAAATACCATTGCTTCCTTTTCAGATTTCTTTTTATCAACTTTTTTGTTCGAGCCACATGAATACATAAGGGTTAAAACAAGCATTATGGATACTAGCCTCATCATAATTATTTCGTTTTAATGAACTTTTGGTGATGTACTTTTTCTTCTGTAGAGATACTTACAATATACGTGCCTGATTCGATGTCATATACAGGAATAGTATAGATTCCTCCATCCTTCACCGGATTATCAATTACTTTGACCTTGCTTCCAGAAATATCCATAATTTGGATTGAATTAACTGTGGATTCAGCTGAGAAACTGATATTAAGATTCTCTTTCACAGGATTTGGATAAATATCAATATCACTAACAACTGAAAAATCATCGATTCCTAATGGAGTTCTTACAATTTGAATATCCAGTAGATATGTTCCAGTCTCACCCAAGAAGTATGGTGCAGCCAAGAACTTAACCATTCCTCCGTTATTAACTGTTATATTTCCAAACATTACATCATCATATGCCATGGACCAAATAAATCCTGCATTAAATGACCAAAGGATGTCATTTGTATAATATTGGCCATTACCACTATTGTATGAATCATGAGCTCTGGCAGTTATTGTATAATCGTATCCTGAAGGTAGGTTTACGTAATAATAGTCATAATCCGAACCATTATCAGAATTTGATCCTGTGGTTAACACCGAAGCATTATTCCCAACAAAGTTTACAGATAAATTGGTTGCGTTGCCCTCTATGTCATTAGGCTCATATACATCTGCCTGCTCTCCTTCTGCCATAACAATCACCTGGATTGGGTTTGGATAATTGCTCGATCCAGTAAGAGTCCAGCTTCCAAATTCAGGTTGATGTTGTGCCGCCATTAGGTAAGTACCGGGTTCTAGGCTTACTCCATAAGTACTAAACATGAGATCGTCGTAAAAATTATTCGGATCTAAAGCTGCTCCTGAGAGAGTGGCAATTGTTTCCACGAAATACCCATCCAGATCATATAATGAAACATCGAATGAACCGTAGAATGTACTATTTCCATAGTTTGCAATATCGATAATAACATCAAATGGTTGACCTTGTGTTATTGTTGTACCACAACTGATATTCCATGAGCTATATAATTCAATATCGCTTTCATTTTGAACAGTTAATGCAACTGAATTATTGTAGCTACCATCACCAACCTGAATCCAATTATCACCAGAAGTTCTGTAATAAACACTAATTGTATATGAACCTGGTAATAGTGTTGTCATACCACCTGTTGAAAACGTATAGGTATTATAATATCCGGCCAATAGGTTATCGCTTACAATGCTCACATTATCGATGGCATTATTATTAGCATCAAATACAAACGCCGCAAATTCTCCATTAAAGTCATTAGCGCCAAAATTGCCAACAACAGCCTGCACAGAAAATGCATCTCCCATACTAATTGATCCGGGGCTTACTGTTAGATTATCATATAAAGATAGGTCATAGTTCGATGTTGTTGTTTCGGGAATCATACCAAATATTGCCTGGTGACCAGTATTATAACCACCTGTTCCACCACCTGTTCCTGTACCACCCGGATCAAGGGCATCAATATGAAAATAGCCATCATAAGATCCACCCCAACCCCAGTTAAAATGGAAAAAATCACCTGAATTGTAACCATCAGCAACAAAGCAATGGCCACCGCCACCGCCAAAACCAGCATAAACCAATGGTCTGCCAGCATCCAGATCAGAATACATCATCTGTACCCACTGCGTAGTGGAATAATTTTCACGTTTTTCTCCATGAAGTGAGTTACTATACCCAAAATAGTTTTTAAAAGCACTTTCAGCACAAACTGGAGAGTCATCTTCAACAACCCAAGCTCCGCTTTCATTGGGACTATAACCCATATCAACACTTACACCACAATGATAATTTAATGTGGCAACCGCATTATTATTACTAGATATGGAATTGGGCATTTGCGACCATTCGTAGGTTGTAGCACCAAAATTTACACTTAGAGTACCATAAACATCATGATTATATGAATGCATCCCTGTTCCTTGAGCGGGATGATTCCAATACTTCATAACCTGTGCCATTGCTGTTGCAACACAACCTGTTACAGATCCACCCGGACACATGGCATTGTAATAAGGGGTTTGATTCCACGTTGTTGTGCAAAGCGGATTTAGTCTTCTTTCGGTTTCAAACTCAAAATCCCCTTCAATCAATGAACGCCACATATCTTCAACTGCTTGTGATGCTTCCATTTCATTCTCTATCGCAAAAGATATCTGTTTCTTATATCCCTCAATCCACTTTTGAAAATTATAAGGAAGATTCTCAATATCGAAACTTCCTGAAAATGTATAACCTAAAACAGGACTTGCAATATCATCACCTGAAACTAGGATTATACCACCTTCATTTCCTATATCAAAAACATAAAGCAATGGGACCTTCTCAATAATATCTGGTACAAATTGAGACTGAGCAATAAGTTCATAGTTATATGCTAGATTCAAATCTATATTTCCATGGAAATCTTTGGATTGCACCAAGAAGTTTTGTGCCACTTTTTTCGCTTTTTCTAACTCTACCTTATTGGCAAAGGAAAAACTAAGCACCATCAAAAGTAACATTAGGGTAGTAGAAAGTCTCTTCATTTTTCTGATTTTTAGTTAGATAAATTTTATGTAAAGTTAGTTTATAGAAGAATAAAATCCAAGTCCAATGAGTATCTGCGAGGATTTAATGAATATTCGCCATGATATTTTTAATATTCTAACAATTAATGTGACCCTAATATCTTAATATTGTCATTCATAGTACTGAAGTATTATGAGTGCAAAATCTGATTAACCAATTCATAATTCTTCAATGAATTATAAATTTTACACCAACGTTAACTTGAAATAATGAATCAGATAATAAAAATACTAATCGCATGTATTCTAATTGCATTTGCTATTGTAGCAACATCACAGAATATAACACAGAACATAACAGGTACCATAAAAGATAATGTAACAGGAGAGCCCATTATAGGTGCAAATATTGTCCTAATTGGGTCAACACCAATAATTGGTGCAGTTTCAGATACAGAAGGACAATTTATACTTGAGAATATACTAGTGGGACAAATAAGTCTTAAAATATCATTTGTTGGATATCGGACAGTTGAAATACAAAATCGTGAACTACGTTCAGGAAAAATACTAGATCTGAATATTTTTATGGAGGAGATGGTAATAACCGGAGAAGAAGTTATAATTACCGGAGCCATTGATAAGAAAGGCTCAATAAATACAATGACATCAGTTAGTTCGCGCACCTTCACTGTTGATGAAACAAGAAGATATGCAGGTAGTCGGGGTGATGTTGCTCGCATGGCATCGAATTATGCCGGTGTTCAAGTGGCCTCAGATAGTAGAAATGATATTGTAATACGTGGTAATTCACCATCAGGTCTTCAATGGCGCTTAGATGGAATGGAAATCCCGAACCCAAACCATTATGGTGCATTTGGAACAACCGGTGGACCAGTAAGCATATTAAACAATAATCAATTGGACAATTCCGACTTTCTAACTGGCGCTTTTCCTGCTGAATATGGAAATTCTTTGTCGGGAGTATTTGATTTAAGATTAAAAAGTGGAAATAGTTCAGAATACGAATTCTTGGGAATGGTTGGGTTTAATGGATTTGAGCTTGGAGCAGAAGGACCCTTTTCGAAAAAATCCAACGCATCATTTATTGCCAACTACAGATATTCTACAATGGAGATATTTGAATTAATAGGCATGACATTCGGAACTGGAACAGCAGTACCCAAATATCAGGACTTCTCTTTTAAAGTAAATCTTCCAACAAAAAAGGCAGGTAATTTCTCTTTTTATGGAATTGGCGGAAAGAGTAAAATTGAATTTCTTGATAGTAAGCGTGATACCAACGATGTTGAATTTTATGGTGGTGAAGGATGGGACTTAAAAAATGGATCAGAAATGATTGTCGTTGGTTTGAATCATGTTATACATATCAATAAAACTGCTTTTGTAAAAACAGGCCTCTCATATTCATATCATAACTTTTATGTTAACCAAGATTCCATTGCTCCTGAGACAAAAGAAATTGTACCATATTACTACTCAAATTTCAAAGAAAATCGAGTACTTCTTTCAACATACCTCAAAAAACGTGTAAATCAGAGAAACAACTTTCAGGCAGGGATTGCTGTTAATTATTATATGAGTGATTTATATGATAGTATTTTCCAAAAAGATCAAAACACCTTTAATACTCTTACATCTTACAATGGATCGTCAAGTTTATTAAGACCTTATTTAACATGGCAATTCAAACTAAACCATAGATTGGTATTTAATGCCGGAGTGGATTATATGTACTACACTTACAATTCAACATCAAGTGTGGAACCTCGCTTTGGTGCTGTTTACAATACTTCTCAAAATACTAAATTAAGTATCGCATATGGTCTTCATAGTCAGATACTACCAACCACTACTTATAACCGTGAAAGCTATTCTGGTCAAGGGCAATACACACAAATGAATAAGGAATTGGCACTTCAAAAAAGTCATCATTTTATTTTGGGCTACGACTGGAATATTACGAATTTCATCCGCATAAAGGCAGAAACTTATTATCAACATCTATATGATGTAGCTGTAAATGCCAATGAAAATGATGAGTATTCACTTCTAAATCAAGGAGCAGACTTTTATGTATGGAGTCCTGATAGTCTGAAAAGTACAGGAACAGGCACAAACTATGGATTAGAGTTAACAGTTGAACACTTTTTAAAGGATGGATATTATTTCTTAGCCACTGGAAGCTTGTTTGAATCCAAATACAAGGGGAGTGATAATATTGAAAGAAATACAGCATTTAATTCAAACTTTGTAACAAACCTTCTGGTAGGAAAAGAATGGGTACTTCATAAAAATAGCACAAACCCAAAACTTCTGACAAAAAAGCGCACATTGGGCGCAGACATTAAGCTTAACTGGTCGGGAGGAAGAAGATACACACCAATTGATGAAGACCAGTCTAAACTTGAACACCGACCAGTCTACATAACCGACAAAACATTTGAGTATCAATTTCCGGATTATTTCCGTACTGACATAAAAGTGTATTTCAAACACGGGGGAAAGAAGTCGAATTATGAAATGGGAATAGATATTCAAAACATCTTCAATAATCAGAATATCTACTCGCAGAATTTTAATACCTCAACAGGTGAAATTTACAACACATACCAATTAGGAATTATGGTAATCCCATATTTTAGAATTGAATTCTAAATTAACTATCTCACCACAGGCATTCGAGTTATCACCTGATATTTTTTTTATATAATTCACCCCAAGCGGTAGGGAACCAGCTTGGTGGCTGACAATATGACTCAAGAGATCCTTCGCCTTCGCTCAGGATCAGTTAGTCTAGATAATTTCAGGTCACTCCCGTTCCTAAAATTATAGTCTCACTAATTTATAATAGTTATAGATTACAATCTCAGCATACATTTTTTAATTAGATTTGTAACGGTTTTGTCGGCCTGAAATTTCAGGAATTTACTCAGTTTTTAAATGTATTCAAAGGATTATTCTTCTCGAAAAAATATTATTATAGGGATATTCATCCTCATTGCACTTACCTTTATTATCCGACTTTTTTATTTGCAGATAATTGACAATAGTTATAAGCTTAGTGCAGATAATATTGTACTTCGAAAAGTTAGAGAGTACCCTCCCCGTGGCTTGATTTACGACAGAAATGGACGCCTTATGGTTTTTAATGAAGCTGCCTATGACCTGATGATTATTCCACGTCAGATGAAGGATATCGATACTGCGCTAATCTGTGAGATTACCGAAATAGATAAGGAGACTTTCATAAAAAAGATTAAACGAGCAAAACGATACTCATACTATAAACCTTCAACTTTTCTTAAACAAATTTCAAAAAAGGACATAGGTAAGATACAGGAAAAACTATATCAAATACCAGGTTTATATATTCAAACCCGTACATTACGCCAATACCCTTTACCAATTGCAGGCCATTTACTTGGTAGTATTGGAGAGGTAAGTCAAAGGAATCTCGAGAGAGATAAGTTTTATCGTTCAGGAGACTATATTGGTAAATCAGGAATCGAAAATTACTATGAGAAATATCTCCGAGGCAAAAGTGGAATGAGTATAGTTGAGGTTGATGTTCATAACCGTGTAAAAGGAAAATATAGCAATGGTAAATTTGACACCATTGCAGAAGCCGGCAAAGATATCTATTTGGGTATTGATGCTCAGCTTCAGCTTTATGGTGAACAGCTAATGCAAAACAAAAAAGGCAGCGTTGTTGCCATTGATCCAAAAACAGGAGAAATACTAGCACTGATAAGTAGTCCGAGTTATAACCCTAATTTGCTTGTTGGGAGGGAGAGATCAGAGAATTATTCCAGACTATTAAATGATTCATTGGTTCCCTTAATGAACAGAGCAACAATGGGTACATATCCTCCGGGCTCAACCTTTAAAATGGTAAATGCACTTGTTGGGTTACAAGAAAAAGCTATTCAAAAAAGTTCAGAGTTTTCGTGTAAAGGCCCATTATCTCTACCAATTAGATGTACTCATAATCATGAAACACCCTTAGCCCTTTCAGGAGCGATTGAACAATCTTGTAATCCATACTTCTGGAATACCTTCAAAAGCATACTCGAAAATCCTGCATACGGTAACTCTCAGGAAGGATATAAGCATTGGTATAGTAATGTTACCAGTTTTGGTTTTGGGCATAAGTTTAACACCGATATACCTTTTGAGGTAAGTGGTAATATTCCGGATAATGGATACTACGACAAACTTTATAGAGGAAGCTGGAATGCTCTAACTGTAAGATCTTTAAGCATCGGCCAAGGAGAGATACTTGTAACACCAATTCAATTGGCTAACCTTTCAGTGATTATAGCAAACAAAGGTTATTATTACCCGCCACACTTACTTGTTAAAATGGAGGGCGAGGAAAAAAATCTAAATCCAGAGTTTAACAAGAAGAAAATAACAACTGTTGATCCTGATAATTTTGACATTGTACGTAAAGCAATGCTCGATGTTTTTGAGGCTGATCATGGTACTGCCAGATGGTTTGTACTAGATAGTATTAAACAGTGCGGAAAAACAGGAACGGTTCAAAACCCACATGGTGATGATCATTCAATATTCATTGCTTTTGCTCCAATGGAATACCCACAGATTGCATTGACAGTTATTGTTGAGAATTCAGGCTTTGGATCTACTTGGGCAGCACCAATCGCAAGTTTAATGATTGAAAAATATTTAAAAGGCCAGACCAAGAGATTGGCATTGGAGAAACGTATTATGGAGGGTAACCTACTTGACGGTAGTATTAAAAAGAAACATTGAGAAACAGAGAAAAAATATCAGGAAATATTGACTGGGTAACCGTTTTGGTTTATTCACTACTGATTTTTATCGGGTGGCTTAGCATATTTACTGCTTCAGCTGGAGAAGATGTAACTACATTATTCGATATCAGCACCAGATATGGTAAACAGCTCATGTGGATTGGGTTATCCGTCTTACTTGCCAGTATAATTATGATTATTGATGCAAAGTTTTTCAGCACATTCTCATATGTATTCTATCTTGGTATGCTGCTTATTCTAGTGGGTGTGCTATTCTTTGGAAGTACTGTTGCCGGTTCAAAGTCTTGGTTTAAAATTGGTGGGTTTGCCATACAACCTGCGGAATTTGCAAAATTTGCCACAGCATTAGCTATGGCAAAGTATTTAAGCACTCTCAATGTTGATATGAGAAAGCTAAAAACAAAAATTATATCCACCACAATTCTGCTTGCTCCGGCTCTTCTAATACTTCTTCAAAATGATACAGGTTCAGCATTGGTTTACTTTTCATTTGTTATTGTACTTTTCCGAGAAGGTTTTTCGGGATTAATATTCGTAGTTGGTATAACGATGGCCATCTTATTTATATTAACATTGTTATTTAGTGAGATTTATGTCATTTCGGGATTGGTAGCAATAACAATTGCAGTAATAGCAATGTCTAAAAAAATCCGAAGTAGCTGGAAACCCATTCTTAGCATTCTGATAATTTCTTCTGCATTTGTTTTCAGCGTTAACTATGCTTTTGAAAATGTTCTTGAGCCACATCAGAAAAAAAGAATCAATGTACTATTGGGTATTGAACAGGATTTAAGGGGTGCTGGATACAATGTTAATCAATCGAAGATAGCAATTGGTTCTGGTGGATTAACGGGTAAGGGATTTAGAAATGGGGTTCTTACCAGATATAATTTTGTTCCTGAGCAAAGTACAGACTTTATTTTTTGTACTGTTGGCGAAGAGTGGGGATTCCTGGGAGTAACCACGCTGATAATCCTATTTCTAATACTATTGATACGAATAGTAATATTGGCCGAACGACAGCGTTCAAAATTTAGTAGAATATATGGATATGGTGTTGCATCGATACTGTTCTTCCATACTACTATAAATATTGGAATGACAATTGGTTTGGCACCTGTGGTTGGTATTCCCTTGCCATTTCTCAGTTATGGAGGCTCATCTCTTTGGGCGTTTACCGTTTTACTTTTTATCTTTCTAAAGCAAGATGCAAACAGGCTCAACGAATTGTAACTAGTTAATTATCAATTATAATATTTAATAGCTTTAATTATTATAGTTTTGTGTTTTAATAAATATTAAGAAATCGAAATAAAATGAAATTATATCCCATAGAAACAGGAAACCTTAAGTTAGATGGTGGCGCAATGTTTGGTGTTGTCCCAAAGGTTATGTGGCAAAAAGCCTATCCTGCTGACGAAAATAACCTATGTAACTGGTCAATGAGATGTTTATTAGTTATTGACGGTGAACGGAAAATTTTAATTGATAATGGAATTGGTAATAAGCAGGATGAAAAATGGCTTAAACATTATTATCTTAATGGGGATGACACATTGGAAAAGTCACTTGAAAAAGTTGGAATTACTCCTGAAGATATTACCGATGTAATCCTAACTCATATGCATTTCGACCATTGTGGAGGAAGTGTAAAATGGAATGATGACCACAGTGGTTATGAACTCGCATTTCCAAATTCAACTTACTGGACAAGTCGTAAACAGTATGAATGGGCTACAAACCCAAATCGTAGGGAAAAAGCTTCATTTTTAAAGGAAAACATATCACCAATTGAGGAAAGTGGTAAGTTGAAACTTATTGATGAAGAAGGCGAATTTATTCCAAATATAAAATTCAAACTATATAATGGTCATACTGATGGTCAACTTATACCACATATTAATATTGATGGTAGAACAGTAGTATTTATGGCTGATTTATTACCAGCAACAGCTCATGTTCCCATGCCATGGATAATGGCATATGATACTAGACCTCTGCTAACTCTAAAAGATAAGGAAAGGTTCTTTTCAGAGGCAATTGAAAATAACTATATCCTATTTTTTGAACATGATATTTACAACGAAGCTTGCACACTTCAGGATACACCAAAGGGAGCAAGAGTAGAAACTACCGGTAAATTATCTGACTTTATCTAATGGCTCGCCACAATGAACTTGGCAAACTAGGTGAAGCTCTTGCTCAACAATTTCTGAGCGACAAGGGTTACAATGTCATTCATACTAATTGGCGTTTCGACAAAGATGAAATTGATATAATTGCCATGGATGGTGATGTACTGGTAATTGTGGAGGTAAAAACCAGAAGTACCGATGCCTTCGGCCATCCTGAGGATGCCATAAACCACAATAAAGAAAAGTTCTTAATCAGGGCAACTGAGACATATTTGGAAGAAAATCAGCTAGATATAGATTCAAGATTCGATATTATATCCATCATTCATAATGACCGAGAAACGAAAATTGATCATATTATTGATGCCTTCTATCCTGAATAGTATTCAATAAAAAAAATACTACTCTGGTATATTAATACTTTTAGCAGTGCTACTTGAGCAGGTACTATTATTAATCTTTACGGTGTAACTCATTACGGCATCATAATGACCTGAGTTTGCATATAAATGATCGATTACAGTATCGTTATTTGTCACCTTTTCTCCATCACCAAAATCCCAGATAATTTCCTGAAGTACTGTACCATCACTCTTATCATAATTAAATTTAAAATGCATTAGCTTATTGTTTTCACCGTCAAGGTCAGCATTTACACTAACTCCTATACTCTCTGCAACACATTGGATAATATCATCTGTTGCCTGTTTACATGATACTTGAGTTATAATAACTATGGTTAATAGCGATAATACAGATATTAATAGTGCTTTTTTCATGATATGTTTTTGTTAATTGTGCGTTAAAATTGTAATAATCTCAAAATTAAGCATTTATTTTAATACAAAGCCAAGAGCTATGCATTATGGGTTTTTAGCATGTTTGTGGACATTTGGTAAAAATGATTCCAACACAAGTTGAATGTATATGTCGGGCTTCTCCTCAAGAACAATTTCTTCATTTAACCAATGATGCCATCCATCGAAGATGTATACACTTTTACTAAAATGCTCACTCATATATGGCATCACTGATTTACCAAATGAATCCCGAACAACCATTAGCTTAGGCAAGCTATCATTATCTACCTCGTAAACAATTTCATAATCATTAACATAAGGAAAGTTTTTAAGCACTGGATAGTTACGTTTAACTCCTCTATGGCTTAAGGGAATATCTGTTTTCTTAACGGTAATTACATTTTCGTAAACACCATCATAAATACCCATCATTTTAGTTAGTACGAGACCATTCTTTGTAATAGAATCAATGCTATAATCCGAAATACTATTTGGTTCAATAATAGAGAAATCATATTGAATTGCTTCTATCATAGCCTGATAGGCAATAAATCCTCCAAAGTCATTCCAATGATTGTCGGTTTTATGATATAATCTTATTCCTCCTTTGGCATTAACCAACTTAGACCGTAGATCTACGATATTCATACCGTCAACAGTATCAAGCATATTTACAACCTGATCAGTCAATGTTAGTTGATTAGTTTTACGTTTTGACAAGGGAAGAAACTCCGGATAAATGGAAGTTTTAATGGGAACAATTACTACATAATAAACACACCCAATACTATCTAGAAAGTCTTTTCTATACTTGAATATATCATGGTATCTTTTGAGTTTATTTTCGTTAGCCAAGTTATTCCCCAGATAGATATCCATTTCATCTTTAACAATGTACATCCACCCATCCTCACCAATAAATGCTTTTCCTTCAACCGGTGGCTTGTTAAACATATTGAATTTCATTCCACTGTTGAACTTCAGGAGCTGATTTCTCAGATCGAAATTATCAGAATAAAAAACATCAAATTCTTCAGGAAAGACATCAAGTTCATTAATATTCAAAACAGGTAATTCTTTCATTGCCCTGTTTTCATTATTCTCAACTTCTGGAAATACATGAAATACTGACTCAACAGTTGGTATTATCAATAACAACATGAATATCACAGCAATCACTATTTCTCTTCCATCTCTCATTCTTAAAATCTAAAATAAATAAATGGATTATATGAATTTGTCACAAGATAAGTAGTAGACAAGGTCATTACGCTAACTATAAATAACACTACCATCATAGAGTAACTTATTGAAAATATCTTTAAAAAATTTGGGTTTGATGTAACAAACTTTTGAGCCTTTTCATGGAGTTTTACCCAAATTAATGTTGAGCTTAATAGGGCAATTATCGATATTGTGTATACTTCATTGTTACTAAAGGTAGACCAAACATCCATATTCAGGTTTATACTCCTATAGGAAAATAGAGCCTTAAAATATCCCCATGCATGGGTGAAATCATCAGCTCTAAAAAGTACCCAGGCCATCATAACAATAAATATGGTATAGAAATGCTGAATTGGTTTCCACATTCGTTCCAGTACCTTGTCGAATCCTAGTTTTTCAATGATCATAAATAGGCCGTGTAGCATTCCCCAAGCCACAAAGTTCCAACTTGCACCATGCCATATTCCTGTTACAAAGAACACAAGTAATAGATTAAAATAAGTTCTATGATTACCTAATCTATTTCCACCAAGGGGAATATAAAGATAGTCTCTAAACCAGTTTGATAATGATATATGCCATCGTCTCCAAAATTCCCTAATTGATCGTGATATATATGGAAAATTGAAATTCTCAAGAAATTTAAATCCAAACATTCGCCCCAAGCCGATTGCCATATCCGAATATCCTGAAAAGTCAAAGTATATTTGAAATGTATATGCTGCAATACCTGCCCAGGCTATAATTGTACTTAAATTTGAAGGGGCAATACTAAACGCTGTATCAGCCAATAGGGCAAATTGGTTTGCTATTAAGACTTTTTTTGCGAGTCCCAAAACAAACCTTTCAACACCTGACGAAAAATTAACCAGATTGTTTTCCCGTTTAGATAATTGTTCTGCAATATCATTGTATCTAACAATGGGGCCTGCAATTAACTGAGGAAATAATGAAATATAAAGAGCTAAATCAACTATATTATTTTGAACAGGAGTTCTCTTTTTATAAACATCAATCAAATATGAAAGTGCCTGAAAAGTATAGAATGAAATTCCAATTGGTAGCAAAATTCCAGGATCTGATAATTCAATGGAGACTGATATGCTATCAAAAATCACATTCAGGTTTTCTACTACAAAATTACCGTATTTAAACACCCCCAACATACCAAGGTTGATAACCACACCAATTGTAAGGTATAGTCTTGATCGACTACTATATAAATACTTGGATATTAGCTTTCCAATAAAGAAATTAGCGATAATCGATATTATAAGTATAGCAGTATAACTTACACCTCCCCATGCATAAAATAATATGCTGGCAATCAGTAGAATTGCATTCTTGAATTTCTTATGAATTATGAAATTCAGGATCAGAACGACTGGCAAGAAGATATAAAGAAATGTCAGTGAGCTGAAAACCATTATATGGAATTAAAGAAAAAGCTGCAAAAGTATGAAAGATTGATATATGACAATCTTAAAATGCTTCTATAGTTATATTAAAGACATAATTACTCAGATTAAATGTCTCAAATAGCTTGTGAACGATTTACTGTATTTTTTTATCTTTGGCCAAAATTAAAACCTTACTGATGTCAGAAATATTATCCCCCTGTATAAAAATATGTCATAAAGACAGTAATGGCCTGTGTTTTGGTTGCAGAAGAACAGGTGAAGAAATCGGAAAATGGTCTAAATACACTGATGAAGAAAGAAAAGAAATAATAGCAAAAACTTATCATAGATCAAACGTTCCAGGGGAAACACCTCCGGGTAATTTTTTACGTTAGATTTTTTAATAAGTTTATTGCTGAGTCAATATGATCATCTCTGATTGCTTGTTTAATTAGGTTAAAATCAGAACTGTTAACTCCTGTTTCTTCAAGCTCATCCAATAAATCAAAAACATTGGGGTTTTTAAGCTTTAGGCTTTCAACCATTTCAACAACAATCTCATTTAGAGATCTGGATTCTATGTTGGCCTTCTTTATATTATTATCAATGTTATAATTCTCAAGCATTCTTGTTAACTCTTCTACACTTAATTGCAATCCCTTTATTTCAACTTCCAATAATGAGCTACAATTCCTATTTTTAATACATTCCTCTAATATTGAAGCGTGATTAGAAACAGTTTTTGCACCTAAGTTTCCACTCTCTCCTTTAAGTGAGTGCGCTATTAGATGTGCTTTTTTATTCTCTTGGGAGCTTATTGCCTCATTAAGTCGATTTATGGTTTCATCAATTGTAGACAAGAATTTCTTAAGCATTTTAAAATAAAGATGCTTATCTCCTCCAAATCTTTTAATACCTGATACAATATCCAGTTCATCCAAAGAAATATTTGTTAAGTCAAGTCCAGCTATCTCAGGTTCTGCTATACTATCAATATTATTTTTGCCAGAAATCCAATAAAAAACTCTGTCATATAATAATGATGGCTTAATTGGTTTGGTAATTATATCATTTATACCAACTTCAATACATCTATTTTTTACTGATTCCATGGCATCAGCAGTTATTGCAACTACTGGGGTTTCAATACCTTTCTCACGGATTTGAATTGATGCATTAAAACCATCCATAATTGGCATGTGTAAATCCATAAGGATCAGGTCATAGCGATTTGTGATTGCTTTTTGCAAGGCTATAGCACCATTTTCAGCTAATTCCGGTTTTATACCAACTCTTTTCAATAATCCTATAATAACTTGTTGGTTTAATTCATTATCTTCTGCTAAAAGAACCCGGCTTCCAGATAGTGCATTTCTTATACTCTTAAGACTATCAATACCTGATTTACTTGACTCAGAAGACTTAGATTCCATACCAAATACCGATAGTACTTTGTCGATTAATACAGATGAAATTGCAGGTTTAAGAATGTAACCATCAATTCCTACAATATTGCGCTCAAAACTTTCCTTGCCTGTCATAGAGTCCGTTAACAATATTGTTTTAATTGGTGATATATCTTCGTTTGCCCTAATTGAAAGTATGGTATCTAGTCCGCTTATTCCTTTCAATTGTAAGTCGATAATTAATAAATCGTACTGTTTAGTACTAATCATTTCCATAACTTCCTCGCCAGAAGTAGCAGTTTCAATATTCAGAGAATACGTTTTAAGTATACTTGTGATTGAATTAAGTGATTCTAAATTATCATCACAAACTAGAATACTATACTGCTGTAACTCTTCGGGCAATACTCTTAATTTATTGAGTTTGTCTTTTTGAATCCCAACTTTAAAATCAAAGGAGAATGTAGTGCCTTCATCCACCTTACTGTCCAACCATATTTGACCATCCATCATTTCAATAAGAAGTTTACAGATGGAAAGACCTAGTCCAGTTCCTCCATATTTTCTAGTTGTTGAGGTATCAGCTTGCTTAAATTTATCGAACAGATTTTGTTTTTGATCTTCACTTATACCTATACCCGTATCTTTAACTGAAACCTGTAAGAATATTTCATCTTTACTAATCTCTTCTTCTAAATCAATATTAATTATAACCTCACCCTCATTTGTGAACTTAATGGCATTGTTACATAAATTAGTAATAATCTGGCCAATTCTCAATGGATCACCAATGAGGTGTTCAGGAATATTTGGATCAACATTTATTACTAACTCCAGATTTTTATTCTTGGCCGACTGTGAATTCAACTCGATTATTGAGTTAATAACTAATTCCAACTCAAAATCCACATTTTCCAATGTCATTTTTCCCGCTTCAATTTTTGAGAAATCCAGAATCTCATTAATTAAGCTCAGTAGGGTCATTGCAGATCTGTCAATTTTCTTTAAATAATCTTCCTGATTAGAATCAATGGTATTATTAATGGCAATATGTGTTAATCCCATAATTGCATTCAAAGGAGTACGAAGTTCATGAGAAATTGTGGCAATAAACTGGCTTTTCGCTTTAGCAGCATCCTCTGCAAGAACCAGAGCTTTATCTAAATCTTTGGTCCTTTCAACAACCATACCGGCAAGCATCACTTTCTGACGCTGAACAATACTTACTCGCCATTTTACAAGTCCCCATATCAGAAAACCTAGAAGGAATATATCTATTAGTATGGACCACCATGCTAGATACCAGGGTCGTCTAATTTTAAACGGATACTCAAGGCTATCGCTCCAGTTATCAGACCTTCCTCTAGCTTTAAGTTTGAATATATAGTCTCCAGGAGGGATGTTTCTGTAGTCAGCGATATTCTCTTTAGTTGGCAAAGTCCAATCGCTATCAAAACCTTCTATCATATATTGGTACTGCATTTGATTTGGAGAACTCCAATCGGTGGCAGAATAGTTAAATGATATATAATTCATATCATATGGTAAACTAAGCCCAATTGGTATATAAAGAAAGGGAGTTAATCCTGTAAACTGCACACCAAATTTTGTATTGTTCTCTCCGTGGTTATACAAATGGGAGTAATCCAAATGAACACTATTTATGGCAATTGCATTTATATGCGGTGCTGGAGGAGTATAGCTCGACCGGTGCATGGATAAATCCAACATGGTCAGAGTTTTATCTGTTCCCCACCAAATACAGTTCATATTATCAAGTAAAACAGAATTAGTGGTAAAATCCATCCCGTTTAACCCGTCCATTCTTCCGTAATTTGAAATTACCGGTTTGGTTCCGTTTTTCTCAAAGAATGTGTTATTATTCAAGTTAACCTGACTTAAGCCTTTTATGGTACCTACCCAAAGGTCATTATTATTATCAACTACCAACGAAAAAACTTTATTATTTACAAGCCCATTATCCGTATTTAAATTTCTGAATGTTTCGCCATTATAGCCAACAATTCCATTTGCAGTCCCAAACCATATTATGCCATTATTATCTTCTGTAACAATCCAAACAGAATTGCTACCTATACCACTTTCTTTCGTGAAACGAACTAATGTATCATTGTATAAATAACTAACACCTCCGTCCATGGTTCCAAACCAAATTCTGCTTTTCGAATCTTGATATATACAAGTTACAAGATCATCGCCCAATCCATTTTCTTTGGTAATTGTTGTAAAGCTATGACCATCAAACTTAGTAGCACCTCCCTCAGTTGCGAACCATACATTATCTTCATTATCATGTATAACCATTCTAACTTTATTACTATTTAATCCAGATGAATCAGAATAGTTAGTAAACATAAGCTCACCATTTATAAGATTTGCAGCAGCTAATGTACTTGCACCTCCATCATATGTTCCAAACCAATAGTTGTTTTTGTAGTCTTGTGTTATGGAGAGAACAACATTATTCGATAATCCGTCACTAGAGTTAATATGAAGGCTCTTTTTTAATTTTCCGGGTTCTTCCAATTTATCAAATATCACTATTCCAGCATCAAAAGGGGCAAAGCACAACCTATCCTTATTATCTTGGTATATGGCCGTAATATTATTATCCCTTAAGCCAAGGGTTTTCACATAATGATTAAATCCATTTAAGTTGATTTTAGTAATTCCTGATCCATCGGTTCCTATCCATAGATTACCTTTATCATCTTCAGTTATTGTCCTAATATTATCGGCACTCAAGCCCTCATTGGTGGAGTAATTTATAAATGCTTCTCCATCAAAATATGTAACTCCATTACCGTGTGTTCCAAACCAAAGATTATTATTATTATCCTCAGTAATTGCAATTATCACATTGCTTTCAAGCCCCTGCTCGTTTGTATAATTTGTAAACGTCTTTCCATCAAATTTAGAAACACCTCCTCCATTGCTACCAAACCAATAGTTTCCGTTGTGATCTTGAGTTATAGAAAGCATATAATTAAAACAAAGGCCATCGTCAACATTATAGGTTGTAAATTCTTGTCCATTAAACTTGGAAACACCTCCTCCAAATGTTCCAGACCAGATATTTCCATACTTATCTTCGTAAATTGTGAATACGTAATTGGCTGATAGCCCATTGGATTCATTATATGTTGTAAATGAATCACCATCATATTTTACAATCCCTTGTGTTGTTGCAAACCATATATTCCCATTCCTGTCTTCAAGAATATCCATTATGCTATTTGATACTAGACCTTGTTCGGTAGTATAGAGAGTATTATTAATACCATCAAAACAATAAACCCCACCATGTTGTGTACCCGTCCAAATATTTCCTTTACTGTCGATTAGCATCGATAATCCAGGATGCTTTGCTAACCTTCGCTTATCATCAAACTGTTCAAAAAACTGACCATCATATGCAATTAACCCACCTGTATGGGTTTCAAACCACATAATGCCATTTGTATCCATTGCTATTTCCCTAATGAAAGGATTTGGCAAATCTTGATATGTTTCGATAACACTTATATCAAAGAATGCATTTTCCTTATAATAAAACGGATAAGCTTTGAGCTTAATAGGAGATGCTAATGGAATAGATACCGGAGGATATAATGTGTCTTCATTATGAATCTGATAAAGGTTTTTATTCAGAGAAATTTTTTTATACGATGCGTATTCTTTATAATCTAATTGCAACTTTGGAAGCACACGAACAACCTCAGGCTTATTATCTATAATAGAAACTACTCTTTCTTTTCCTACTCCTTTAAAATTAATAATAACAGGATATTTACTTTTTCTTGCAGACTCACCCTTTATCCTCTCATCCACTGTTTGCTTTAGCATTGTGACACCAGGAATGGTTTTTTCCATACCTAAGTACTCTGTTTTCTTGGATATTGGGCTAGTTATCACTTCAGGCAATAGAACATCACCTTGCCCAGGAGTCCTCACAATTAGTGAATTAGGGTCTAACCATTTTTTAATGGGTTTTTCAATTTCAGATAGTTCTAAAGTACTACTATTTGTTGATCGCTTGTGCCTTGGATTCTTATCAATACAACCAAATGTCAGAAATAAGGTTGCTATTAAGAATAATGTTAGTGGTTTGCTAAACTTCATCGATGGATTAATACATGAATGGGCTAAAAAATAAGCGTAAATATAGTCATTTGTTTTTATAATCAACTAAACTTAAGCAAAATAATACCTTGTAGATTATCCTATAGATGCTCATAAGTATCATATTTAAATCTTAGAAGTAGTTTTACAGAAATAATGACAATATTATTATGATTGAACATATAATATCAATTACTAATTCTCTGTTGCTATATATTAACATTTATATATCTTTACTGGCAATTATAAAACACTAAAATCATAAAAAACTAATATGAAATCTTTACTAACAATTTTATCTGTAATCCTACTCTTTAATCTAACATCTTGCGATAACCAACCAGAGAAAACAGCTGTTGCGACAACATCTAACTTTGATTATAATGGATTAATTCAAGAAGTTATTCAAACTTCCAATTATACTTACTGCTTTGTAAAAGATGGCAAAAATGAAAGCTGGGTAGCGATATCAAAGATGGACTTATCCGTTGGACAAACCTTATATTTCAATCAGGGATTGGAGATGATAGACTTTCATAGTAAAGAACTTGACCGCACATTTCCTTCAGTATTTTTTGTGCAAAAAGCAAGTATAAATCCAAATACCGTTGCGGCCAACCAAGCCCCAATGGGACAACAACCTGTTAAGCCTGTAATTGAGAAAACAAATCATGCAGTAGAAATGGCAGAGGATGGTATCACAATTGCAGAGCTATATGGTAACAAAACAAAGTATGCTGGAAAAAAAGTACGCATAAGAGGAAAAGTTTCAAAGTTTAGTTCTGAAATTATGGGCAAAAACTGGGCTCATATTCAGGATGGTACAGAATCAAACGGAGATTTTGATTTAACAGTAACAACCCTAGATGTAGTAAATAAAGATGCTGTTGTTACTTTCGAAGGTACAATTGCTCTTGATAAAGACTTTGGTCATGGGTATTTCTACTCTGTATTAATGGAAGATGCAGTTATAGTTAAATAACTTCTCTTTTGTTATTAGAACCTACTTATAACTGATCTTACCGAATTCACGTAACCACCTCCAAAAAGGTTAACATGCACCAGTAATGGGTATAGGTTACAATATTGTATTCGTTCCTTCCAACCTTTTTCAAGGGGGAAACTATAATTATAACTCTCATAGAATTGTTGGTCGAAGCCACCAAAGAGCTGTGTCATTCCCAAGTCCATTTCACGATGTCCATAATATACAGCCGGATCAATAATTACCGGCTGACCATCTTGGTTAACCATAAAGTTCCCACTCCACAAATCGCCATGTAATAGCGATGGCGGTTCTTTTGGGAATATACTATCCAATTCTTTATAAAATCTTTCGAAGCTTTGGATATCAGATGAATTAACCGAACCACTATCTCGTGCCATCTTTACTTGATATTGAAGTCTTTCTTCACGAAAAAAATCACACCAGTTATTATGTTTTTTATTCCTCTGATAAAGCGATCCAATGTAATTGTCATGATCCAGTCCAAAACTTTCGGTAGTATGTTTATGCATACTTGCAAGCTGGGCACCAAACTTTGACCAAAAAAGTGATGACTTTGAGCCAGAGTTTATAAAGTCAAGGATTAAAAATGCATCGTTTGAACCTTGACCAACAGCTACTATGTTTGGAACTTCTATTTCCTTTGAATCACCGAGAAGTGATATCCCTGTTGCTTCTTTCTCAAACATCCTAGGAAACCTGGTAGCTGAGTTTTTCTTAACAAAAAAAGGACCTTTATTGGTGGTAATCTTAAATGTTTCGTTTATTGAGCCTCCACCTACATAGGAATAATTGTCAACCACCACTTCAACTCCCAATACGGTAGCTAGCTTTTCCTGAATATTGTACTTCCACCCCATAATATTGATCTATGTTGTGAAATTACAAATTTCTAATTATTTATTATTCCGATAATGAGTTCTTCTGCCCTTACTACATCATTTGTAATTGCTCTTGCAGAGATAGTTGCTCCAGAAATTGCCTGAATATCCTGCCCATAGTTTAGTTCTTGACTTGAATTATATCCAACAAATTGTTTTAACCATCCCCTGCTCATTACTTGATGACCATGGGTAGCTTGATAATTGTACACTTTCACATTTAATACTTTCCCACTTTGATCTGTAATTAAATAATAGTCAAAATATTCAAAGTTATCTACTTTAGCTGTTGGATCAGCTGAGCATCCTTCAGCTCTACAGCTATTCAGTCTGCTAACATATACATAACCAATTATCCCGGCCTCCGATTGTAATTCAAATATTTCAGACTGAGACATATCTGCAGAAATACCAATAACGGACTTCATAATAACATTATCTCCAATCTTTAGTTTTTTGATGGATTTCTCAATTTTAGTAGTGGGAACTCTTAATTCGCCACTGATACTTGCACCAGTTAAAACCCACCAAATTGCAATAATGGCCATTGTATATATTAAATTCTTCATACTATTGTCTAAAACCAGATGGCTATACCAGCGTTAAATACTTTGTCGTATGTGCTAGCAGCTTGAGGCTTTTTAAACTGAAAATCTGCTTTAACGGCTACTGCTGAAATAGGCTTCCATCCTATACCGGTAGTGATTGCATGAATATTATAATCAGGGTTCTTAGTTACTCCATCTGAAACTGTATTTTGAGTATCGTAGGCAGTATACCTAACAAATGTAATCAGCTCACTTTTTATCTTAGTAAACTCCTGAAATACATTATATCCCGCTTCAATATAATATCCATACATACTGTTGCCCAGATCATTCAATGCATCGTCTGAAGATGTAAAGTAATTGTATTGTAATGTATTCGATAGCTTTGTATAATATGCTTGTCCTCTTAATTGTAATCCTCTTTTACTATACTGTACATCTAAACCAAACATCGACATATTAACTATGGAGGAGTCTGCCATTGCAATGGCAGGATTATCTACTTTATCTACATTTTTGAATAATGTAGATTGCGTTTTTCCCAGGTATGTTGAGAATCCTACATTCAAACCAAGAATACCAAAGTACTCAACTCTTCCTGCAAATACAGGAGTACGAATATATGATTCAGCCCCTTTCTGACGACCTTTGCGCATTCCATTCTTCCCACTTAACTGTGCACCACCATTATAGCTGCTAAACCCATTCATAATATATGCCTGATATTTAACTGACACTTCGGGAATTGTACCTGTGAAACCAATGCCTAATTCACGCCAAGTTGTAGGTGCAATATATTTATCGATTAAAGGTCGTTCAACGCCATTGAAAGTAGTAGGCTCATGATACTCGTTAATAATACCCATTGGTACCAGCATCAAACCTCCACGTACTTGCACATATGTATTAATACTATAGTTTAAGAATGCTTGCTCAACATAGATTTCCACCACATGTTCTAGCTCAATCTCGGTAACAAAATTAAGGCGGTCATTGAATCTATACCCAAAAAGAAGCACCATTCTATGCACATCAAGAGTACCATTCTGAATACTGTTTCCTCCAAATGGTTGATTGTAATCCAACTGACCATATCCACCAATTGTTAGGTTCTTGTCACTTGACATCATCTTAGTGGCAGAATTCATGTTCGGACTTGTTACCTGACTAACACCACGTAAAGAGCAAGAGACTATTGTTAATACTATAAAAAGACGGCTTATTGCTTTCATAATTATTGCTTTAATTTTTTTACAAAAATAGAGCTGGCAACAATGCACGGCAATACACCATAATGGGTATTTAAAGAAAAAGTTGGTTTAAAATATATTAACTCATATTCTCTAAAGAGCGAGAATATTTGAGAGCAAGTTTGCCAATTGATGGCAAATACGATATTAAAAATTATTGGATATTACAAATTTTCATCAGCATACCACTCGGCAAAAGAGGTAACTGTTTCGCGTAATAATAAATACTTTAATGATATATTTGAAGGTAATTCATTAGAGATTCTTTCTGCAAAATCAGCAATCATAAGCTCACTTGTTGGTTGATAATCCAACAATATTACTTTGTCAAAACTCTCTTTCAACTTTACTGTAAGACTTGAATCCATCTCACTATTTAATACCAATGCATGATCGAAAACATCAACAACAACAGATCGAACAATCTTTTTTAGGTCGCCAAAGTCCATTACCATACCAAGTTTTGGACTGTTAACATCATCAATAGGCTTACCTGATACCGTTACAAATAATTCGTATGAATGTCCATGGATATTTCTACAGGGGCCATCATATCCTTTGAGAGCATGAGCCATCTCAAATTTAAACTCCTTAGTGATTCTGATTGTTGGTTGTTTCATCGTGTAGTTTAGTTAGTAGTTTTGATAAACGTAGTTGTTGATATAGTTGATGTTGAAACATTAGTGATCCTTATGAAGTAAATACCTTCATTAAGATCTTGAATATTAATCATATTGTGTGAGTTTTCCAGCAAGCCATCCTGCACAGTAACTCCATGTATTGAATATACGGTATATAATGATTCACCTTTTGCAGAAGTAGTTATATTCAATTTATGAGATGCGGGAACCGGGAAGATATTTATTTCGACTGGGGTAGATTCAACTATACTCGACGGATCACCCCAAATTTCATCCACATATTCAGGATGATCAATAAATGGGTTTCTATTATTTTGATACTGATAATAAATAACATCATTGCGGTTTTTCTCAAAATCATCTGGTGGATCCTGAGTGTTCCATAGAATTAACTGAGATAATTTACCATGTTCTGGATTAGGTGATGTATTAACCTCATCAACAACCTCAAGATCTGGCTCTCCACCTCCTCCTTCATATCTAGTTGACATATAAAATATCATCCTTGCAACGTCACCTTTTACGGCATCTCTTGGCTCAAATGAATCACCATCTTTAAAGCATCCTGGAGCTTCATTTACAGGGCTACCACCCATATCAAAGTCAAGGTTACCACGAGAACTGTTAACAGATGCATCTGTTGGGCGGATATGATGAGCATCTGTACCAGCAGGTGGATTATTTCCAAAATCACCATGAGATTTTGCCCAAACATGTTCACGGTTCCAATCGTTGGCACCACCACCAAAAGTGCTTTTGGCTTGTGAGCGTCCAGTATAAAGTAATATTACATTGTTACTATTTGCAGGATCTTCATCTGTATTTCTTAATATAAAGTCTCTCAAATCATTATATGAGAATTCTTCATGGTCATCAATAATATTATGCAATGCTTGCTTTAATTCTTCACCAGTTAATCCTTGCGCATTATCGTAATAGTTTGCTGGTATCTGTGCAAACAGGTTAGATATTGAAATAATGCTAATTAGTAATAATGTTGATATATATTTTGACATTTAACACTGTTGTTTTAAAAGTAAAAGAAGGAAAAATATACTGCTGAGAAAAGCATTACCAGACCACCTATTGTGTATAATAATGAGGCAAATGCTAGAGTTATTTTTTCAGGTTTCAAAAGTATTCCGATTATCGAAATTAATAATGTAGAAATCACAAAAAATAAAAATATATACTGTTCATCAGGTTTGATATAATGAAACATTAAACCAACTAAGAAAGTATTCATTCCCTGAGCCAATGAAGCTAAAGCAATATGACCTGTGCTTTCAATGGAGTAGCTTCTTTCTCCCTTTCGGATATTAAAAACTTCCATTAACATTCGAACTCCAATTAGTAAAAAACCTATGAAAATAACAACACCTTTAAAGCCATTCATCAGATACATAAAAGTATTGCCCAGTTTTAAACCAACCCAAAATGATATTAGCTGAATTGCAGTTAATACCAATAAGGCAAGTGCAATTTTCATCACCTTACCTTTAGTATCAACAC
>CALCGQ010000323.1 GCA_937901015.1 uncultured Bacteroidota bacterium
GATAACTATTATTGCAACAATCCAATGGTTTAATTTATAAACAAGTTTTTTTAACTTTGATAAAAATACCTGAAGACAACAATGACATTCCACAGCATATTAAAAAAATCATTATCTCTCTTGTTTATAATTGGTTTACTGATAATGCCTTTTAGTGGAATCGCTAACCAAAAGATTGACAGCCTTCAAAACATACTCAATAATCCATCGATCAATGGTGAAGAAAGATCGGTCGTATATGCTAAACTTGCCTATTATTACCAGCACAAGAATACCGATTCGGTACTTTACTACGGACATAAAGGCCTTGATATTGCACATATTGCATCTTCCAGTAGGGGCTTGATAAAGAATTATATTGAGCTTGGTGATGCCATGTTTAAGCTTGATAGCCATACCACTGCCCTGGAATATTTAGATACTGCATCGACATATTTCTCAAATTATTCGGATACTATGGATATAATAACAATCTGGATAATTTCTGGGAATATTTATTATATCAAATCAGATTTTCCAAAGGCATATGAATCCTATCTAAAAGGGTTCAAAGCATCTGAATCCAATAAATATGATGGTTACCGGGGACGAATAATCAATAATATTGCGAACACCCTTGAGCGGATGGAAAATTTGGAAGAAGCTCTGGATTATTATCATATTGCCAAAACATTATTTGAAAAAACAGGTCAAAACTTACAGCTCGGATACGTAAACAATAATATTGGTTTAATCTTTTTTAACCGGAATAAATTGGACAGTGCACACCATTACTATCAAATGGCCTTAAACAAATTTCTAACGGAAGAAGATTCATATGGTTTGTCCAATGTATATATTAATTTGGGAAGTTTAATGCTGGCCTACGATTCGCTTCCAAATGCCAAAAAATATTCATTATTATCTTTAAACAAAGGAAAAGAACTTAACGGGTCAGCAAAGGAGAAATATGAAGAATATGTACTAGCCAACTGTTATGGATTAATCGGAGAAGTTTCTCAAAAGGAGGGAGAAATAGATACAGCAATTAGTTATTATCTCAGAATGTATAACATAGCAGAAAAATATGATATTCCCTATCACATTGCAAATGCTTCAATGGGATTATCCACCAATCATGAAATGTTGGGCAATATTGATAGTGCATTATTTTATTTAAAAATTCATGATAATTACAATGATATACTTTCCAATAAAAGAAATGATAAAAAGATCGCTGAAATTAAGTATGAATTTGAACTTGAAAAGCTAAAACAAGATCAGGAAATAAAAGATATTGCCGCTCATAATTCACAGAAGCGAAAGGAACTGATTTATCTTATCATAAGCCTGTCAGTTCTATTGCTTTTTGTTGTTGCAATTCTATTTATAATATTACAACGTTTTAAAATAAAACAAAGCAGGCTGAATAGTGCTACTACGATTCGAGAATTGGATTACAAAAAGAAGCAACTTACTACAAACCTTGTCTACCTGAACCAGAACAGACAGTTAATGGAAGAGGTGATAAAAAAACTGAAGCAACTTCCTGTGAAAGAAGGTGGTGATTATGATAAAGATATTGATGATCTTTTAATTACTTTGGAAAGAAACTCCAATTTAACAAACTGGAAGGAATTTGAGAAAAGTTTCCAGGAAGTTCGTCCCGGTTTTTACATTAGGTTGAATAAATTATATCCCAATCTCACACCCAATGAACAAAAACTTTGCGCTTTTCTTTCATTGAATATGAGCACCAAAGAAATCAGCTCAATAACACTTCAATCAATTGAAAGTATACGAAAAGCCAGATACAGACTTCGGAAAAAAATACAAATCAAAGATGAACAAAGCCTGGTTTCACACTTGCTGGAATTGTAATTGTTTTGTTATTAATATGTTAATTAATGGTTGTTTAGCATAATTGTCCTCATTTTGTCCATAGCTTTACATTAAATAATAGGTTATAAACCAATAATTTTGGCGTTTTAACAATTGACTTTGAGGCTGATTTGTAGTATCTTTCACAAGATAGCACTAATAACCTAATCATAATTATCATGAGAAAACTTATACTTATTCTAGCATTAATATCAACAACTTCTATACTAAATGCTCAACAACTCCTATACACTTCCGAATTTGGTGGTGAGAATTCCAATGGAGCCATAATCAGTTATGATTTTGCAACCGGACAAACATCTAATATGCTTAGCCTTGAAGGAAACCCATTTTATGGTTATCAAATAACTCATCAAACAATTAGTCCTGACTATACGGGTGGTTTAATGATGGGTAGTGATGGCAACTATTATGGCATTAGTTCGCTGGGCACAGGTGTAGATAATTCTGGCGCAACCTCAAGTCAGTCTGTTGGGTTCCTTTATAGGATGGATCCAGTTACAACTGAATGGGAAATATTATACTATTTCAAAGGTAATGGTGAGTATACAATGGAAGAATACCTTACAAATGGTGGTTATGGGAATGGATTTTCATATCCAAAATATAAACCTGCTGAGGTGTCGCCAGGAGTATTCTACGGACTTGCACGAAAAGGCGGAACATATGATAGGGGCGGAGTATGGAAGTTCGATGCAAATACCATGACATATTCCCAAATCGGATCTTTTTCCAATCAACCAGGTGGTATAGGTTACAATGCGTCATGTCCGATGATAATTGGCGACAATAATAATCTATATGGTGTTCTTAAAAATGGCGCAGGTGGTGCAGATGGATATCTTTACAGGGTAAATACAAATACAGACGTGCTGGAATTTGTCACAGCACTTAATCCTGCCGGATGGGTTATGAATCACCCACATGGCGACATTGCGTATAATTCATCTACCAACACTATTTATGGTACAAAGGACCGCTTCGATACTGGATCAAACTGGGGCGGAGGTGTTTGGAGTTATAATATCAGCTCTGGAACGGTCACTGCTGAATGGACAATTCTTTATCCAGAACTGGATGTATTGGGAAATAATGTTGCTGGTATCGTTGTTGGTAATGATGCCAAATATTATGTTTTTACCCGCAATGGGGGTGCACACAATTGTGGGACAATTATAAGATATTCTCCCGTGAACAACACCTATTATAAGGTATATGATTTTCCATCGACTTATGGTGCACGAAATTCCGGAACCGGAATGATTGTTTCAGGAAATACCATCTACGGAACATGCGATTTTAGTGGCGATACGCCTCAATTATGGAGTTACGATTATATTAACGGTCTGTTCGAGACATTAGTAGTTGCCAGCGACTCATCCTTTCCGGGATTTGCTATCGAGCATCAGATTCTTTTTCACGACAATAAGGTTGTTGGAAAGATGAGAAATGGAGCAATTGGTAATGCAGGATCATTTTTTTCATACCAGGTTAATACAAATCAACTTGATATCATACTGGAAACTCATTCCAGGGAGGGAAGAGGATTGATAGGTGAGCTTGCACTTGTAAATGATACCGTGATATATGCATGGACAGGTAAAGGCGGACTTAGTATTTATCCTGATGTTAATGAAGGGGATGAGAATGGAAACCTGATAAAGATCAATACATATACCGGTCAAATTACAGAATTAGTTAGCGGCTGGCAACTTGCAGGCAACGAAAATGCCCAAAGCGTAAAATGGAGCAGGCCACTACAGGCATCAAATGGCAAGCTATATTATGTTGTTAAATCTTCGGTATTTCATTTAAATTACTTATTTTACGAGTATGATATTAGCACCGGTAACTTCAGTATGATAGATGATCTGTTTCCGGGGTCTATTCGTCTTTTTACAATGACAGGTCCCTCTGAATTCAAGCCAGGAGAAGTTCTTCTGTGTAATCAGGAAAAAGTAAGAATTTATAATACTTCAACTAGTACTCTTGATTTGGAAAAAACCACCCACAGCAGGTTTGATTACGGGGCCATGAAAGGTAATGTAATACTGGCCAGTGATGGTAGAATATACGGAACCACAAGAGCATATAACTTCCCTGATCTGGGCATGGGAAAAGCGGTAATCTATTCTCTGGATACCGTAAATTATGATTTCCAGATTGAACATGTATTTGATACCCTTATAAGGATGGCAAATACAGGCTTGACAGAGTTAAACGGCAAACTTTGGGGATCTACCAATTATACGGGTTCAAATAATGAGGGGCTATTATTCTCATATGATATATCATCCGACACATATAATGTGGAGTATAATTTTAACAGAACAACTGATGGAGGTGGATTTGAAGCAGAATGGACACCATACCAGGCTAAGCTATACACCACATCCAGAACGGGTGGTCAATACAATAATGGTACTTTCGTGGAATATGATCCATCCACATCAACACTTGTTGTAAAGGAACATCTTACCACGGCCAACGGAAATAGTTTTAAAGGCTCGCCCTTGTTGTTCATGCCACATACATTGGATTCAATTGTTCCAAATACAGGCGAACAGAACCATGTTGTTCAAACAACAATATATGGATCCAATACTTTTTTCTCCACTTCATCACCTGTAAATCTTGAAAGTACACTGAACCCGGGTGAGATGATACAGGGCACAATAACAAATGTTGTTTCAGGAACAGTTCTGGAAGTTGAGTTTGATATTCCAATTGGTGCCACTACAGGGCTTTATGACCTTCATGTTGACGGGCTAAACCTTGATGATGCATTTGTTGTTCAGCAGGTAACACCTCAGATTCTTTTCATGGACCCCAATATTTCTGAACAGGATAACACACTCGACACAGAAATATTTGGTGAAAATACCCAATGGACTGTTGGTACTCCAGTGGTTTTACTTACCCATCACGATACTCCCGGATATGTTATTAATGCTCTTAGTGCAGGTGCTGTTAATGATGAACTTATTGAGGCCCAGTTTTACATTCCTGGAGATGCACTGTTGGGAAACTACGACCTACATGTTAATGGATTAATCAAAGAACATGCATTCACTGTGCTTCAAACCAATGTACCTGTTCTTTATTCCATAACTCCTGATTCGGAGGTGCAGGGAAATAGTGTTGTTTGTGTCATTGAAGCTTTTTATACTGAGTTTACCACAGGTCCTACTCCAGATGTAAGTTTGCAATACATTTCTAATCCATCGGATATTATACAGGCAACCAGTGTTACTGTAAACAGCGACACAGAGCTTGAGGTTACATTTGAATTACCATCTAATGCAACGGTAGGACTCTATGATTTGCTGGTAGATAACCTCACTCTTGATGATGCTTTTAGTGTTTTATCATCAGGTGCGCAACTTGTAAGTATTACTCCTGACAGTGCAGGCATAAGCTGGTATATACAAACGGAAATAGTAGCCGTTGGAACACAATTCCAACAAGGAGTAGGAATGATTCAGATGCGGTACGATGCTGATACCAATGAATTTCTCAACTCCATCAGTTATAATGTCGTTAACGACACCCTAATAAACGCTAGTTTCGGATTTCCTGCTAATACTTCACTTGGATTGTGGGACGTGCATATTGATAATCTGATACTTGACAAAGGATTTTTAGTATTTGATGAAAGTCCGCAAATTACAAGCATTGATCCTGATTCTGCTAGCCAGGGAGATTATACAACTGTTTCAATTGCAACTGCAGGAACATATTTTACTCAACAAACTCCATTTATTCAAATGAGTTTACATGATGATCCATCTCAATACATCACTGCTATTAATATACAGGTAGTTAATGATAGTCTTGTTAATGCTACGTTTGGAATTCCTTTCAGCACTACAGCAGGATTATGGGATGTGCATGTGGATGACATTGTTCTTTCAAACGGTTTCACTGTATTGTTATTAACTGATGTAATGGATATCACTACTAGTTCAGACTTTATACTTTATCCCAATCCATCAAACGGACATGTTTATATTCAGGGTAATAATCCCATCGATAAAATCAGAGTTATGAATATGACTGGTAAATTGATTGAGGAGCAAGTTATAGAATCAGAATCATCCGAGATTATGATTGACCTTGGTAACCAAAATCAAAAAGGAATCTTTTTTGTTTCAATTTATACCGGCGAATCTGTTGTTACAAAGAAGGTGGTTATTCAATAATGTAATAATACAATAACATATATGGAGCCCAGTATTTCATTTAATACTGGGCTTTTTATTTAGCTTGTAATACTTGTGAAAACAGCAAGTTCCTATTCTATGACTGTTTTTCTTGATCATCCCTTTAGGTCTATGATATACTTATCAATACTCCTGGTACCCTTGAAAGACTTGGGATGCCTTATT
>CALCGQ010000324.1 GCA_937901015.1 uncultured Bacteroidota bacterium
AACTAAATCGAACATGAATAGAAAACTTATACTTTATATAAGCATGAGTCTGGAAGGATTTATCGCAACAAAGGATGATGACTTGTCATGGCTTAGTGTTGTGGAAAAAGAAGGCGAAGATTATGGCTACAAAAAATTTAACGATTCTGTTGATACTTACATAGTCGGCAAGACAACCTATGATACAATCCTAAAACTAACAGGTGGAGAACTTCCTCAATCCAGGACTCTCGACTGTTATGTAATAACACGAAAATCTATTGAAAACAGAAAAGGAATAAAATTCTACAATGGCGATATTGAAGAACTAATTGTAAAACTAAAAAAGGAAAATGGGAAAAATATTTACTGTGATGGTGGTGGTCAAACAGTCAAATTATTAATGGATAAAGATCTCATCGATGAGTATATTATTTCTATTATCCCTATAATGCTTGGAGATGGAAAAAGATTATTTATTGGCAAAACGGGACTTATGAATCTTAAACTAAATTTTGTAAAACACTTTGAAACTGGATTGGTCCAAATGCATTACTCAAGGCATTAGACAAATATTACCATATCATTTTATAACCCTAAATATATCCATCTTGTGAAAACCATACTTCCCAGAAATATTTCCAAAATCAATACGAAGACAACCAACTAACTCATCCGATGGAATTTCAAAGCCAATCACAGATCTACCAGGACCTATTACTTTCTTAACAGACAAATCTTCTTTGTATATGTCTGACTCTTTTGTATTATAAAACAATTGAAATTCTGTTCTACTAGGTGGTGTAATCTCTATCTTTATATAGATATAACCAGAAGGAAGTTCAATATAAGGAAGAACAACATATGGATCATTGTTTAAGGCCTCTATAGAAAGTCCATTTTTATCGCTTGTAATATCAGACTTATCAACCCCATTCCATGTGCCTGAAAGTATTGAATTAATATCTACTCTTACATAATGTTTGGTTCTGAGTCTACCTAAAGGATTCAACTTTTGAAAAAGGTAACTTCTGAATATTCCAAAGGAATACTTCAACACCCTAATTCTTCTATATATTCTATGATTAGAAGCCTTTTTTAAGTGATAAAACTTTAAATATGTTAATTCATCACCCAATCCTTCAAACTCACCTTGCTGAGCAATAATAAAACCTGCTTTGTATATCTTAATGATAAATTCCTTTTCGTTGAAAAAGTACTGCATACCATCCCAGTTATCCATTTTCTCGGGTTGACGATCACCGATCCAGGATATAATAAAACAATCGGAATTATTACTATTCTTCAATACCCTATAATATTCTTCTAAAGCAATAAGGGGATCAGGTATATGGTCAATAGTTGAAAGATCAATAATGGTTGAAATACTTTCTTTTTCAATGGACATGCTTGTAATACTTCCAGAAATTGCGTTTATTCCTTTTTCTAATGCATCGGCAACCATATCTTTATCAATTTCCACATAGAGATCTGCATTAATGGGCCATAAAGTATTGAGCTCATTCCATAGGTCTGTTTTCAAAACAGGATTATGATAAACCAAATGGTCAACTAATTTACTGTAGCGCTGATGAATGGGTATAGAACTATCTGCAAATATTTCATTAATGCTCATTCTAATAGTTTTCATCAACCAATATTATAATCTCAAATGATTAGTAAAAGTAACGTTTTATGAGGTATTTCACATTTAATTATCTCATGGGAACTATAATCTCAGGCATAATTGCAATCACTTAGACTAGATAGTTTCATTTCTACATTGACGAAATTTCAATTGGTAGTAGTAATCATTATTGATTATAAACTAAAGCAAACATAGCTGTTCCCATGGAATCTGCCCTTTCTATCAAAGGTTGAACAAATAGAAAATTCACTAGTATGAAAAAAAAATATTACTTTCATACATTAGTCGTCTTTTAATAAATCCTGAATAGAGTGGAGCCAAGTTATAATTATAGCACTTTCAAGTCCAATACTCCGTTACCTGACTTTCCATACAAATCCAATTTCATCTCTATAGAAGGTACTAATATTCATTATATTGATGAAGGACTTCATGAAGCCAGACCTATTCTTCTTATTCATGGAGTACCAACTTGGTCATATCTATTCCGAAATATTATCCCAGAACTTTTAGCTGCCGGTCATAGAGTAATTGCGCCCGATCTATTGGGATTTGGAAAATCCTCAAAACCAACTGATAAGGATTTCTACACTTTCGATAAACTTACATATCTTCTAAAGCTCTTTATTGAAAAACTCGATCTTCGTAAGATTGTTCTTTTCGGACACGACTGGGGCGCAATTCTTGGATTAAGATTATCCATTGAAAATGAAAACCGATTTTCCGGACTAGCCATAAGCAATGGATATATACCTAGAGGTGGTGAAAAAATACATCCTATATTCAATATTTGGAAATTTGTAACAACATATAGTCCGTTACTTCCAGTTAGCCGATTTATCAATATGGGGTGCAATATGAAACTTACCTTAAATGAAGAATTAGCATATGAACTACCATTTAAGGACTTCCCAAAGAAACTTGCAATTAGGATATTACCACAATTACTACCATTTAACAGGAGTCCCGATAAAGAAAATGCAAAAACAATCTGGAAGAAATTAGAGTTGTGGGAAAAACCCTTTATAACTTTGTTTAGTAAAAATGACTCCATTACAAGAGGTTATGATAGAATATTACAGTCTCATGTTCCCGGTGCCAAAAATCAAAACCATCAAAGATTAGAAGGAGGACATTTTTTACCAGAAGATTCACCCATAGAACTATCTCAAGCTATCAATAAATTTATTTCCACCATATGAAAGTTGGAAGTCATATAGAAAGCATTGGTGTTAAGCTGCCAGTTAAAAAGGTAACTTCATTGTCAATAACTGAGAATATGAAAGTAGTACCACCTATTAAGCTTGAACTTATAAGTGGTATAAAAGAGCGAAACTTTTGTTCAGGGACCGAAGATGCAATAACACTTGCAGTGGATGCTGCACTGGATTGTTTAAAATATTCATCATTGGTAGCTAGTGATATTGAAATGATAATTTATTGTGGTATTTCGAAACTGGATAGTGAATTAACCTACTATTATGAACCTGCCATTTCATTGTTGGTAAAACAAAGTATAGGTTCGGAAGGAGCCCTAAGTTTTGATGTTTCCAATGCATGTGCAGGAATGATAACAGGAGTTCATATTGCTAATACTTACATTGAAAGCGGCATTGTTTCTAATTGCATGGTTGTAAGTGGTGAGTATATATCATCAACATCTAAAAACGCAGTTCTAAATATGTTAACACCAACAAGTCTTGAGCTGGCTTCATTAACAGTAGGTGATGCGGGAACAGCAATAATACTGGAATCTACAACCAGTGAAACCGGATTTGAAGTACTTGATATTAAAACCCTTGGTCAGTACAGCAAATTGTGTACAGCAAAACTTAGTAAAAAATACCCTGGTGCACAGATGTTTACTCAAATGCAGAAATTGCACAGCATATCAATAGATGAGGCACCTCAGTATGTGGATAAGTGTTTAACAGAAAAAGGCTTAAAATATTCAGATATTGATGTTGTAATTCCACATCAAACTGCTAAAAGAGCAATACTATCAGGAACATTAAAATTCAGAGAATATTTTGGGTATTCGCCCAAAGAAATAGTGTACAACCTCGAACATAATGGAAACACAGCCTCAACAACACATTTTTTAGCATTATACGGACTACTCAAAGAGAAAAAACTAAAATCAGATGATAGAATATTATTATTGGCATTAGCATCAGGTTTAGTATTGGGAGTGGTTGTATTCAAACCCTTAGGATTGATTGAAAAGTATGGGTAGTAAAATTGAAATAGTAAAATTAGTACAACCTCTTCCAATATTAAGGCAGGGTTACATTTCCTGTGCTGTAGAGGCCGCTAGAAGCTGCATTAATCATAATGTAGAAGCTGACCAAATCGGAATATTAGTGAGTACTGCAATATATAGAGATCATCATCTCGTGGAACCAGCTCTTTCATCCCTGATACTTGGTAAAGTGATGCAAAATCCTCTTCTAAAAAAAGGGTCGCCACATGGGCAATTGCAAAAAGTGATAACCTTTGATCTAAATAATGGAGCCTGTGGGTTAATACAGGCAATTCAGCTGGTGGATACTTATATTCAAAATGGAAATGTCAAAAGAGGTATGATAATCACCGGTGATTCAACCTATAACAAGCGAAACAATAACAATTACCCTTTCTCAGATGGTGCTGCTGCTATCATTCTTTCAAAAGGAGTTAAGAATATGGGGTTCAGTGGATTTCAGACCGATTCCTATCTTCAATTTAAGGATGATTTTACTGGCATTTGCCAGTATAGGAATAGGAAATTATATCTTAATATTAATGAAAAAGATCAATTTTTGGAGCATGCAGTAACCTGCGTCATGTCTTCCATGGAAAAATTCCTAGAAAAAGAAAAAATTAGTATTAGCGATATTGATTTTGTATTTAGCACCCAAAACCCTGATGGGTTAATATCTCAAATCCGTGAAAAAACCAATCTGGGAAATAAAGTCATTCAGCTCGACTCGAAAATTAATAGATTTCATACAGCTGCACCCTTAGCTGCGTTAGATAAGCTTATTAAATCGAGCCAATATGGTTTGGCAAAAAATATACTATTCCTCGCAGTGGGTTCTGGAATAACCGTATCACTGGCTCTTTATAAACAATAGTTGTAGGATGGATTCAGGAATGCAACATATGAACAATAAAGGTAATTTATCAAAATATATATTTGATCTGGCAAATAAAACTCCTGATAAATATGCGTTTATACATCCATCTTCAATTACTTATAAAGAACTTCAAACTGAAATTGACCAGTATGTATCCGGCCTTCTTAAGATTGGGGTTAGGAAGGGTGACAAAGTGCTACTTCTAGTTAAACCAGGACCACTTATGTTTATCATTACATTCTCACTTTTTAGAATTGCGGCAATACCTGTAATGATAGATCCAGGAATGGGTGCAAATGCCATGGAGAAAGTTTTGTCAAAACTAGATATTGATGTATTTATTGGGGAACCAAAGGCACATTTACTCAGAATATTTTATCCAAGCACATTCAAATCTGTCAAACACTTTGTGTGTACACGAAA
>CALCGQ010000325.1 GCA_937901015.1 uncultured Bacteroidota bacterium
TTGATGCACTTCTAAACAGAATCCATTCACCCTCATCTGCCCGCTGTTTTGACAAACCTGCCCGCGGTAATCAATCTTGTTTTTCAGTAAAAATCTAGATTTGTCAAACCAAATAGTATAAATATATTACGAATAGTAAGTGTATTATTTCTAGTTATTTAGGATAAACTACAAGATTCTTTTTTAATACAATTAACAACGTCTATATTACTAAGATTTCAGGATCGGCCTTTTTTTATCAAGGCCTGAATAGAAACAAAAGGTTAGAAAGAAAGAGAAGTTCCGAAGGATTGAGGAAATCACTCTTTCGTCTTAGCTTTTGTAATATGAAGGATGAAGAAAAAAATAAGTCTTGGGTTTTTTATTTCTTTTTTGGCTAAGCCAACTGTGAAACAATCATGAGCTCCATTAGAAATAAACAATCTCGCGAATAAATACAAAGTATTCATGAGTTCCCTTGAAAATTTAAAATCCACGAATAAAAAGGAAAAGCCATTCCGGCTTGAAGGAAATAGGTTTATTTGTTTAATTCACTAGATCATTATAATGAGTACTACCGGAAAATAATACTCTTCTCCCCAGGAATACAGCTTGATCCGTAAACAGGGCAGGCTTAATGCTTGATCCATACAACGACAACTAGGAAAACCCTGACAACATAACCAACATCATCATGACCCTACTATCCCCCATTCTCTATAAGCTGTATTATCCCTTCAATATCATCCGGTGAAAACCAATTCAAACTATCATCTCGTCTAAACCATGTCATTTGTCTTTTGGCATAGCGTCGGGTGTTTGTTTTGATTTTTTCAACCGCCTCCGGCAATGTTACTTTATTTTCCAAATATGCAAATAACTCCTTGTATCCTACTGTATTAAGTGAATTCAACTTCCTATGTTCGAAAACGCTTTCAACCTCCTTAAGCCAACCTTGAGAAATCATTGAATCTGTTCTCTTATTAATTCTTTCAACTAATATCTCACGTGGAATATTTATTGCAATTTTAATAATATCAAAACTCCTTATGGCAGGATTATTCTTCCTTAGATCAGAATAACGCTTACCAGTTTGCTGACAAACTTCGATGGCTCTCATCAATCTCACAGGATTATTTAAATCAACTTGTTCATAATACTCAGGATCAAGATCCAATAACATATTCCTAAGCTCATCAACTCCGTTGTCTTCAAAAACTTGCTTGATACTACTACGAATATCGTGATCTATATCAGGTAATTGATCAATTCCCTTACAAACGGCATCAATGTATAATCCTGAGCCTCCAGTCATTATAACCACAGGACAATCAACCAGCTCATTATTGAGAAGGTTAAGTACATCTACCTCAAACTTAGACACATTATATTCATCTGAAATACTTAGTTGACCGATCATATAGTGTTTTGCAGCTTTAAGTTCGCCTCTAGCTGGAGCTGCAGTACCTATTGGGATCTCTTTGTAGAATTGTCGTGAATCAGCAGAAATTATCGGTGCACCAAAATATTTAGCTAGCTTAATGGATATACCAGTTTTTCCGGATGCAGTTGGCCCTGTTACAACCACAAGTTTTCCTGTAAATTTATTTAAGCTACCCATTATTTCTTTTTGAAGAAATCCAGAGGATACTATTCCTCGTCAACTTGCTTATCAGATTCGGCTAAGGGTTGTTCAATCAACTTTTGAACATTTAGTTTCATTTCTTTACCCTTCTCCAGCATAAACTCATATGCAGATGAGTAATTATTCTCAATATAGCCATCAAGAATTGCCTCTCTAATGGCAATTTTAATATCACCAACCTTCTTTGATGGACTAAGACCAAATGTTTCCATTATGGCTTCTCCGGTTACCGGTGGTTGCCAGTTACGAAGCTGATCCTTAGCTTCAACTTCTTTAAGTTTTCTTCTTACAAGCTGAAAATTATTAAGATATTTCTTTACCCTTTCTTCGTTCTTCGATGTTATATCCGCATCGCATAACATCATCAAATCATCAATATCATCACCAGCATCAAATAACAATCGTCTAACAGCAGAATCTGTAACAACTTCCTGAGCAAGCACAATGGGTCTTAGATGTAGCATTACCATTTTTTGAACATACCTCATCTTATCATTCAAGGGAAGTTTTAACTTCTTGAAAATTCCTGGAACCATTTTAGCACCTAAAAACTCATGTGCATGAAAAGTCCAACCAGTTTCTGGACTATACCGTTTGGTAACTGGTTTAGCAATATCATGAAGTAGAGCACTCCATCTTAGCCAAATATCATCTGATTTCATACAAAGGTTATCAAGGACCTGTAGTGTATGATAGAAGTTATCCTTATGTGCGTGTCGGTTTATTACTTCTACACCTTTTAAATCTGCCAGTTTCGGGAAAATAATCCTCAGCAAGCCTGTTTGCTCCATCAGCCTAAAGCCAATTGAAGGTTTGGGTGACATGATAATTAGGTTCATCTCATCCACAACACGTTCCATTGAAACAATGGTGATACGCTGTTTATTTCTGGTGATGGCATCCAGGGTCTTAATTTCAATATTAAAATTTAATTGAGTGGCGAACCTAATTGCTCTCATCATTCTCAATGGATCATCTGAAAAAGTAATATCCGGATCCAAAGGTGTACGAATGGTTTTATTCTTAATATCTTCAACACCATTAAAAGGATCCAACAAATCGCCAAATGTATTTTTTTGAAGACTCAATGACATGGCATTAATAGTAAAGTCTCTTCTATTTTGATCATCAGTTAGAGAACCATCCTCGACAATTGGTTTTCGTGAATTTGAACGATAAGATTCTTTGCGTGCACCAACAAACTCAATAACCCAATCCTTATCACGAATCATGGCTGTGCCAAAATTTTTAAAATATTTTACCTGTGTTCCAGATCCGAGTTTTTCGGCTACCTGACGAGCAACTTTTATACCACTTCCAATTACAACAATATCCACATCCTTCGAAGGACGACCAACCAATAAATCACGGACAAATCCACCAATCACAAAGGCCTTTATGCCAGAATTGGTGCATACTTCAGCTATTGTGTGAAATAGTTTTCCTGATATTCTATCCGCAAAGTTTAACATAGTGCAAAAGTATAAAATTAGTTATAAGTTATTATTGAAATAAGAATACTTAATGAATTGAGTAATAGGATAAACTTGTTTACAATATTATTACCATGTTTAACATATCTAATCAACTAATAATGGGGTGAAAATAATCCACAATGGACTATAAGTCCCATACCTACTGACGGCTGCGGCAGGGTTTAAAGGATGAGTAAACAATAAAGAATATGTTCTGAGTTGCTCGGAAAACTCTTAATAAGACTTTTTAAATGAATCGCTGTGAAAAAAAGTTGATAATTGATTTTCTGAACTCATGTGTAATAATCAGTAAGATAGTTGCCCCACTATTTATTTTTCCTATTTTTGAGAACATATCTAGCCTCATTCTCGAGCATTTCTTCGACAGAAATACTACGCTTATCAGCTTTCTCTAAAACACTCGAATACCATTTTTCATTTGATTTAATGCTTCTGATAATAGAATTCAATTCTTGCCTTTTTATTTGTGAAGAATCAACCTTATAATCGGGGTTTGCATAAACTTCAAGTTGCTTTTCTATGAATCCGAATGCATATCTATAAAGTGTGGCTTCGGTTTGGAGAATAAATACAATATCATTCTTTTCCACCTCATTTCTAATATCAACCTCATCCACAGGAGTTGGCGACCAACCGGGCTCAGATGAATAGATCTTTTTATTGTAATACCAAAATTGGCCATTACTAAAAATGTCTCTGGAAAGGCCTAAATTGTAAAGTTCCCAGTAATAACTATCAGCAACCACCATTGCTCTTATGGGAGGTTCTTTATCACCTTTGTTTAGTTTAACTTTAGGATAAGCCAATTGTTCATATGAAAGGGGGAATATTAGGTTCAGGCCTTCTCCAATATCATTATCGCGATATTGTGGCGTGGTTGACAACTCGATATTATCAACCTGATAATGTGGCATACTAACACCTCTGATGGATTCAATGTAACTAATCAATGAATCGGCCACAAGTGATTCAGCATATTTACTCCAGTGGATACCACCAGAAGTAAACAATGGATATCTTGAGGTATCTTTCATACTGACAAACCATCTGTTAAAATCAATATTTTTAATACCAACAGAATCGAACGCTTGCGTGAAATAATCGTAATTAGAGATTGTTTTTATTTGGTTTGCTAAACTATCAGGAAAGTACTCCGGGAAATAACTTGCTTTACCTGCAGCGAATAATACAACTAAGTCTATTCCACGTACTGCCAATGAATCACTTACGGCTTTTGTTTTGGCAGCTCTATTTTTTATTTCCTCTTTACCAATAAAATTCTTGCCAAGATATTCTTTAATGTAACTGTACTCATAAAGATATCCATCTTTACCAATTAGAACGCTTTTGGCATTTATTATTCCAAATAACCAGAAATCCAGCTGATTGTTTAAACGCACATATGAAGGACGAAACCCAAACTCATTATTTATTAATTTATCAGCCTTTGACTGATACTCATTACTAAACCAATTTTGTACTGAGAAAATAGGTTTTTCAACTTTTTCAACAGCTCCGTTCAATGGAACAACATACACAAAACCTGTTAGTTGTTGCAACAATGGAATAGCAATAATGATAACAATTATTGTATATATTGCTTTCTTAATTTTTATATAAAGTTGCCTGCTCATATCAGAATCTAAAATAAATGAACGGGTTAAATCCTGATGAAGTAATTGAACTCAACGATATGGTAAATAAGATAATTGCTAGTACTAAAAGCCAAGAATAATTTGCCAAGCTATACTTATCTTTATTAAAGAAGAAGTTTCCCAAAGAGGATCCAACTTTTAGCAAATTTGAGAATGAAAATATCACTGCTATAATTAACAATGCTATAAATGAAGGCAATAAATTATCACCAATGCTTGATGTTGTGATACTGAACATCTTACTTAAGTATAGGAATGCAATATCAAACTGTTCCAATCTAAAGAAAACCCATCCAATAACAACCACAAAAAATGTTATTAGCACACTTGGTATTTTACCAATCTTTTCATAAAACTTAAGTAGAAATAGCCTTTCTGCTACAAGGAAAAATCCATGATATGCACCCCACACCACGAAACTCCACGATGCACCATGCCATAATCCTGACACTAAAAACACAAACCAAAGATTGAAATAAAGACGTCGTTTTGTACTAACTTTACTACCTCCAAGTGGAATATAGAGATAATCACGCATCCATGATCCCAAGGTCATATGCCATCTTCTCCAAAATTCTGTGATGCTCTTAGATATATATGGATTATCAAAATTTTCAGGAAATTTAAAGCCCATCATTTTCCCTAGTCCTATTGCCATATCTGAATATCCTGAGAAATCAAAATAAATCTGGAATGTATAGGCTAGTATTCCTAACCAAGCTGTTAACGTACCAATATTGGATATATCGCCACTCATGATTAAATCAGCCTGCTCACCCATTACATTTGCAATTAGGACTTTCTTTGCCAATCCAATACTAAACCTTATGAACCCAACTAATTTATCATCAATCTTTTCATCTCTATCAACGATTTGATCCGCGATTGTATTAAATCTTACAATGGGGCCAGCAATCATCTGAGGAAAAGACATGATATATAGGAGATAATCACTAACCTTGCTTAGAGGATTATGAACTTTTCGATACACATCAACTGAATAAGTTAATGATTGAAAAGTGTAAAATGATATTCCGATAGGTAACATTACATTTATCCAACCATAGGCTTGAAATCCCAATAATTGTAGAACATCATTAACATTTTCAACAAAGAAATTGGCATATTTGAAATAGAGCAATAATCCTAAATTTACAGCAATCGAAAGAACCAGAAAGATCCGTTTTCGCTTCCTTTCTTCAGAATGATGCATTAACTTAACAAAGTAGTATGTTAGAATTGTTGATCCAACCAAAACAAAAACAAACTTTGGTGCTCCCCATGCATAGAAGATAATACTTGAGATTAGTATTACCCAATTCTTCAGTTTCTTACCAACAAGATTGTAAATGATAAGAAAAATTGGAAGAAAAACAGTTAGAAATAAGCTTGTACTAAAAACCATCTATGCTGCAAATTTGCGTGCAAATATCAACAATTTTCCAGATAAAAAGATAACAATTATCATATCCAAGATAAAATTAATGGGGATGAACGATGAGTTAAATATATTGTAGCTATATATCAGTGTTTATTACCAAAGCAAAAAAATCATTACCAATATCTATATATCCATGTTCGTAAACAAAATAATATGTTCGTTTATCTTTTGTAATGTAGGTATGGGTAAAATACTTAAAATTAAACCCTAACTGCAGTAGATCTTGTTTTTTTGTCTTACCCTTTCCTGTAGGATTTAATTCTTTTAAGATATTCCTGTTCTTTCTCAAAATTGAATTCACAGAACGCACAAGGACGGAATCTTCCCTATATTCTTTATTGTGATAATTATTTCTGCATTGATCGTTACAAAATTTCTTATCTACTCTGCCTATTAATCTAGTACTGCATTCCAAGCAAAAGTTATCCATCGGGTTGATTTTTCTTCAAAATTATAAAACTTGGGAAATTAGCACCTCATTTCCTAAAAAAAGTAAAACTCTCCCTTATCCTAAGATATGAGAGAGTTTGGTAGCAATAATTAGTAATTTCATCCCGATTGATCGGGTTAGTTAGTTTGATATTATTTTACAATAAGTTTATGGGTTGCTACATCACCATTATGCTCAAACTGAATTAAGTATAAGCCGTCTTGATAAGTAGATACATCTATTGATGTAAGGTCAGTTTGAGCTTTAAGTGATGTGATCACTCTACCACTAATGTCCATAACTTGTATACTTGATCCAAGGGGAGCTACTACTGTGAAGTTATCAGTAGCTGGATTTGGATAAACAGATGTATTATCGGTTAGTTGATTATCAATAATTCCTACATGTGCCTGATTAACTGATATTTCAGTCTTATAAATTACATCACCACTAGTTGTACCATTACCATTTGCAGCATTAAAAGCAGCATTGAACTTAACCATTTCAGGAGCAGGGTTTGGGGCTGTCCACTCCATGGTCCAACTATTTGAATCACCAGTCGGAATATTTCCAGCGGCAACATGCGTTACAGAGCTATTTGAATTTGCAAGTTTTGTGCGAGTTTCTTCAGTTATAATGAATGTCCCAGTTTTTGCACCTGATTCATCTTCTGCAGTTAATTCAAAACCAAATTTAACAACACCGGCATGTGTTCCAGTAGCTGTTATGGTATAAGTTTCGCCAGCAAAAAACCCTTCTGCTGGAATATCTGTTGTAATCCAGTCTGTTTGTGCTTGAGCAGTACCGGTATGACAATCAGTGCAGGTATTTCCATCGTCACCCATTGAACCTGTTTTACCTCCTGGGGTTCCCGTACTATAACTAAATAGAATTAGAACTGCTGGAAGAGTAAGTACTAGTAAAAGGTTGTAGATTTTTTTCATTGTTTTAATTTAAATTAATTATAAATAATAATTCACTTTTGCAAATTTAATTATGAAAATACTCCTATGCAAGCATTTTTATATAATTAACACAAATTAACAAATTGGGTTTATTATCTAGCAACCATTGGGTTATACATGATGGCTATGAATTAATGGCACTTTATTACTTAATGGATGCTAATACTTCTATCAACTGCATACATCCGCCATTTCTAACATATTCTGTATGTTCATCAATGGATTCAAACTTTCTCTTACAAATACTACTACATTCTATCTCAAAGTCAGTTTCTTTATAAAATGCATCAAGGAAGATATTTCTATCAGGTTTATAGGGAGCTGACTTACCAGTTTTCCGAATATGTTCTTTAAGATTATTCATCCAAAGTGCTGCAGCAAGTGCACCACAACCATCACCGCTTAAACCTAATCCACCAGCAAAACCAGCAACCATAGCAGCCTCTTCATCAGTCCCTCCCATTTTCTTGACTAATTCGGATGAACAACTTATGGCGGGTTTTTCATTATTATCGGGCAACATATTTAATCCTTCATGTGCAGCCTCAACTACTTCGGGACCCCATTTCCCCGCAAGGCGAAAGCATGAGGTAAATTTTCCGGAAAGCATATATTTTGCAAAGCTCCAACCATTACTAAAGTCTGTTTTGGTTATTTCTTCACAATCTATGGTATTAGTTCTATTTTGAAATGACTCCATTACATGCTGGGTTGATAAGATAGTAAGTGCGACTGATTCTTCTAAGTTTTCACTTCTACGAAACGATTCAGCACCTAACCCCAATGCTGCTCCCCATAACATTCCACATTGATACCCTTGTTGAAGTATTCCTCCGGCAAGAGGATCAACAGCCCTCTCTTCATCATCTTTAAGATGACCAAATTCTCTGTTTAAAACAAAAAAAAATGTGCGGGAACACGTACCTTTTTTTAGAAATGCTCTACTGGCTCTTATCTTTGTACTTTCTGTTTTTAATCTATCCATGACACAAAAAATTTAAAATTCATATTTTTTAAATATTACTACTGCAATATATCTTATCTGATATGCTTTTAAAACAGTTTATCTAATTCACTCCCGGTTAAATACTTGACATTCTTGGTAATCTTCTCGATATCCCAATCCCACCAATTCATCTCCAACAACTTAGATATTTGTGAATCAGTAAATCTCTTTTTTATGAGTTTCCCTGGATTTCCTCCTATTATTGAATATGGTTCAACATCCTTTATAACAGTTGTATTGGCGGCTATTATTGAACCATTTCCAACTTTAACTCCAGGCATTATAGTACTACCATAACCTATCCACACATCATTTTCAATAATAGTGTCGCCCTTTAAGGGATAGCTTTTACCCTCCATTGAATCTTTCCAATCGTGGCCAAAGACTGCAAATGGATACGACGAAATGGATTTTGTAAGATGATTGGCTCCATTCATAATAAAGGTTACATCGGATGCGATCATGCAAAATTTTCCAATCTTCAGCTTATCTCCCACAAAATCAAAATGATATTTTACATTTTTCTCGAAATTTGCGACATCCTCAAAATCATCAAAATAGGTATAATCCCCAACTTCAATATTTGGATTTGAAATAATATTCTTTAAAAAACATAACCTAGTATAACCTTCTAAGGGAAACGTCTTTTCTTTGTCAGGAGCAATCATAATATATGGTATTATCTAATTAGTTTATATTAAATCAGGAAAAGGGTTTAGGCTTTTACAAATTCAACAGCCTTAAGGTCAGCCTTTTCAAAGACCTAAAATTACATAAATCTTTTGAAATCAACAACATTAATAATTTAAGAAATGTAAGTACACTTACAAATAATAATTCAAATGACCCACAAGCTACTTCAAAACCTTAAAGGTTTAGGGAGTCTGAATATAAAGTAAGTCAACCATCCCTAAAGTATAGATGGTAATATAAAACCTTCTACTATTTGGAAAAGTGATGAGTTGCTACTGTAATTACCGCCTGTGAATACAATAACCATATCAAGTTGTGGAAAAACCATTATGGATTGTCCGCCCCAACCACCAGCTCTGTACATATAAATTATTTCACCGTTATAATCTAATTCACTCGTCCACCATGAATAGGCATAACCACATAATCCTGAATCTTCAATTGGAATATTAATTTCTTGATTATCATTGTAGCTATTGGAACTCTTTACTATCCAGTCTGGTGCTATTATGATTGAATCATTCCATATTCCACCATCCAAATAAGTAATACCAAATTTTAGCATTTCTCTCGGAGTAAGTTTTAGTGATCCTGCTGAGTCATACATTCCATTCTTATACTGAGTCCATCCTGGTGAGTCAATACTCATCGGAGCAAATAAATATTTCATTGAGAATTCTTCGATATTCATATTGGTTGCATTTCTCAATATTTCAGCAAGGATTACTGTTCCTCCACCATTATATGTAAAATACTCACCGGGAACAGCCCACCATGACCGATCAAGAACACATGCAACAGGATCATCACAATTGAAATAAAGCATATCGACATCATTTGCTGAAGTACCATGAGATGCACCCCATTCATTCCATGCTAATCCAGAAGTCATTGTTAATAGATGTTCGATGGTAATATACTGCCGGTTACCAGTTTTCATATGTTGATGATCAGGCAAGTAATCAAAGATTGACTGATGTACATTATCGATGGACCCATTTGCTATGGCAATACCAATACAAGCTGATGTATAACTTTTGGTACACGACATAATACTATGTGGCATATTTCGATTCCAGTCAACAAATTCGCCTCTATACTTACGAGCATCCCACTGATATTTGTAACCCTTAAAGTACTTTTCCATTACTAATTTGTCATTTCTATAAATAAGCATGGAATGTACTTCATTGTATTTTCCATGATTAATTCTATTGACAGCGTTCATAATCAATGTTGTATCCATACTAACTTGCTGTAGTGTTCCTACGTCAATACCATCATTAACTTTTTCTGGTGCCAGATAAGTCATCTGAACAACCTTACCGCAACCAAAATTTAGATTTGAAACTAAGAACAGAGCTAATATTATTGTAATTGTTTTCATGGCTATATGGTTTAGCATTTAAATATCTCTATATAATCTATTTTAGAATATTGGCAATTAACGGACGTGTTTCTTCAATCCTTTTATAATCCAGACTCAAGCCTAAGGGGACTAAAGTATTGGTGAAATAATTGTAAATACCCAGTACATTCTCGAAAGGAACGGATACTGATACTAATGGTGTAGCACCTGAATTATTTTTAACTTCTTTATTTGCACCTTCTTTAAGAAGTAACTCAACCAGCTCAATTCGGCAGAAAAATGCTGCTGTATGCAAGGGGCTTGACCCATCATTATTTTGTAGGTTTATATCTGCTCCAGCTTTAATGAGCTTTTTAGCAATTTCAGTTCTATCAAAAATAGCAGCAAGTATAAGTGGACTAGATCCTCCTGCTGCTTCCCTCATATCAATATCAGTTCCATTGGAAATATGATGCATAACAGCATCCATATTACCTTGAATAATTGCCATATGAATCCCAACTGTATGTGTGGATAAATCATTTACCTCGGTTTCATTAGAAACCAAAATTTTCTCCTGGTTAGCCTGTTTAACTGTTATACTAATTGTTAGAATTGTTATCGCAATTAAAACTGGGATAAGTACAATACTTTTTGACAAATAACTCTGAAACAATACCCTGTATAGATAAACCACCAAATTGGAAATTAAATAAGTCAGTACAATAACAATAAGCAGTTTAACATAAACCGGCATTGAAATATTTATAATTGAAAGTGCAACTAGTCCCATAACAATCACGTGGATTATATATACGAAATATGAATTACTAGCTAATTGTTCCATCAACCAATTAGATATGTTTAGGCTCTTTTTAAAGGAATAAATAAAAACGTATAGCATGCTAAACATTGTTATCAGCATTGAACTATAATAAAGCAAGCGATCGAAAAACTCTGAAATAAAATAATAGTTACGACCTGGTTCAATGATATTGAAGAATAGGTTAAGTGCCACTACAGTATAAATACCCATTGAAAAGGTTAGCACTATATTAGAAATAATGTAACTTTTCTTACTGCTTTTCAATTCGAACACTTTCAACCTGTAACATAAAGCACCAAGAAGGAACATCATAAAATATATGAGTAATCTCTCATTTTGAAAATGGAGCAGTCCGGAATGATACCAACCTTTAAGATTAAGTGAAGAAATTATAATGCTGTATACAACCCCAATGATAAAGGTGAGAACAACCCCTCTTTTCAATGAAATTTTCATTGGTAAAATATTAGTTTTCACAAGAATCATATATATAACCTGAAACATGAATAGAACTGGCAAAAACCATAACCAATTCTGTACAGGATTATCTGCATAGAAATATGGATTTCCTCCTTCTCGATTAAATAAATGGAAATAAGAAAACCATGCTTCTTGTGGCAAACCTCTAGAATACAAGAAGATAGCTTTATATGCTGGAATTAGAGTAAAAACTGATATAATCCAAGGTAGAAGTATCCTTCTAAATTTCGAAACTAGAAATTTGGAAGTGGATTTGCTAGACACTGAATATGGAATGAAATATCCCGATATAAAGAAGATTGCAAACATCACAAAAATATCCAGATACATTCTGATTAATCCTATGGTACTGCTTTTATCAGGGTCACTAACTATCCATGAGTTTTCGAGGACCGTTTCATATACAAGACCTGCGTGTAATACTATTACAAGAAAGATTAAAAATGTTCTTAAGTTGTCTAAAAAGTGAATTCGTGTTTTCATTATTTTGCGTTTAAAGTTTGACATTGAATCAACGATACAAAGTAGCTTCAAATGGTGAAGCATCACTAAACACTTATGATGTAGATGATATAAGCTTTGAGGATTAGATGAAAAATATGATGCACCAGTATAAATTATGACGCAATTCGGAATAAAAGACTAAAAAAATAATATGCAAACATTAGTTATAATTCATGCACAAATATTACTTTTAATGTCTTATTCAACTCAAAATGAACAATAATTCATCCGTCGATTATGATTTTTTACAGAAGATCACTGATATTATTGAACGTAACTTATCAAACGAACAATTTGGAGTTAGTGAGTTAGCTGCAGAAATCGGAATGAGCAGATCTAACTTGCTACGTAGAGTAAAAAAGAATACAGATAAGTCGGTTAGCTTATTCATAAGAGAAATCAGACTTAAAAATGCTTTGACTATTTTATCTGAATCATCTCTAACTGTATCAGAAGTTTCATATAAAGTTGGCTTTGGAAGTACTTCATACTTTATTAAGTGTTTTCATGAACACTATGGTTATTCTCCAGGTGAAACAAATAAGAGTTCTAATGAAGATGAAAAGGAAACAGACATTATTGTTCCAATCTCTAAAAAGCCGAGAGTACTATTATGGGTATTGGTTGTTTTTTTTATAGCAGTAATATCCTTGTTTATTGTTTATAGTATTACAAAAAAAACTCAAAATGTTCATGAAAAATCAATAGCTGTACTGCCATTTATCAACGACAGCGGTGATTCATCTAATGTATATATTATCAATGGATTAATGGAGTCAGTATTAAACAAACTTCAGAAAATAAAAGACCTGAAAGTCATTAGTAGGACATCCGTTGAGAAATATAGAAACTCTTCAAAATCAATACCAGAGATTGCAAATCAACTTGGTGTTCGATATATAATAGAAGGTAGCGGTCAGAAAATAGGGGATCAAATCCTGCTTAATATTCAATTAATCGAAGCTAATACTGATAATCATCTTTGGGCGGAACAATACAACAGAAAAGTAAACGACATTTTTATTCTTCAAAATGAAGTTGCTACCAATATTGCGAAAGAGATACAAGTAATAATTACCCCTGAGGAAGAGAAAAGAATTAATAAAACTCCAACCGATAACCTTGTAGCTTATGATTATTTCCTAAAAGGTTTGGATCAATTATATAAGGGCGACTATGACAATCTGAATAAAGCATTGATAAATTTTAAAAAAGCAATTGAACACGATAATAATTTTGCAAGGGCATATGCCGATGTAGCGATTACATATTACATGTTAGATGCCGGTCAGAATGAGCAAAAATATTCGGCTGAAATCAATACTTATTCTGATAATGCTTTGTTACTCGACCCACAGCTTCCTCAGAGTTTAATATCAAAAGCACTGTTCTACATGTATAGTGCTGAATACGATCTAGCCCTACCCTATCTTGAGAAAGCACTGGAGTATAACCCTAATTCTGTTGTGGCAATTAACACTCTATCTGATTTTTACACAAAATACTCTCCAAATACTGAAAAATATCTGGAATATGCATTAATGGGGATTGACCTTGATATTGCTTCACATGACTCAATAACAGCGAGCTTTATTTATCTTCATTTGAGTAATGCATTTATACAATCGGGATTTCAGGAAGAAGCCGAATATTATATACATAAATCATTGGTTTACAATCCTAAGAATCTATATTCTCAATACGTAAAAGCCTTTATTCAGTTTGCAAGAGATAATAAGCTGAAAAAGTTAAAGAAGCAGTTATTGGAGACCCTGAGTAAGGATACAACTAGATTAGATATTATTCAGGAAGTAGGTAAAATCAACTATTATTTGAGAGATTATGAAGATGCATACCATTACTATGGTAAGTTTATTGCAATTACCGAGGCTTATAATCTTGATATTTATAAGGCAGAGGATGCTAAAATTGGGTATGTATTATCAGAGGTCGGTTTAAAAGAAAAATCAGAAGAGTATTTTGAAGACTATTTAGATTATGCAATGAATGATAAATCAATTTATAGTAATCTTAGTTTGGCAGTTTATTATTCATATATAAATGATACTGGAAAAGCACTCGAGCATATGAAGATATTCTCTCAACAAGAAAACTATCATTACTGGACAATTCTTTTCCTAAATATTGATCCATTGGTTGATAATATCAAAGAAATGCCTGAATATTTGAGATTATATGAAAAAATAGATACAAAGTTTTGGAGAAAACATAATAGTATTAGACAATCACTTAGGGAAAAGGGGCTAATATAAAATTATGAACCTACTACTTTATATAGGATTGCATTAACAATCTAATCAGCCTCGCTAACAAGACTTTTAGTTTTAAGAAGTTACAACTATACCTTTTCTAGTACAATTGCGATACCCTGTCCAACTCCAATACACATAGTACAAAGAGCCTTCTCTGCTTTGGTTCGTTGCAGTTGATATAATGCAGAAGTAACTATTCTTGCGCCACTCATACCAAGTGGATGACCGATGGCAATGGCTCCACCAAGAGGATTAACTCTAGAATCATCATCATCCAGACCCAACTCACGCATACAGCCTAATGATTGGGCTGCAAAAGCTTCATTAAGCTCAATAATATCCATATCATCAAGACTAAGACTAAGTCGCTTTAATAATTTAGATGT
>CALCGQ010000326.1 GCA_937901015.1 uncultured Bacteroidota bacterium
CCAGCTCCTTCAAATATATTTAGCTCAAAATCGAAGCCGGAATTCATAATATTCTTGCAGATGATATTTGCGGTTCTACAATAATACAATGCCTCTTTAATCCTTTTAACTGCTAGGGGATATTCTGCTCGAATGTAAAATAGTCCTTCATTTGCACCTACTGCATAAGCGGCTATAATTAGTCCTTCAATTACTCTAAAAGGGTATGATTCAAGTAGCATTCTATCCATAAATGCACCTGGATCGCCCTCATCGCCATTGCAGATCACATATTTTTTGTCAGATACGGTTCCTTTAACAAGCTGCCACTTTACTCCGGTATTAAATCCACCACCGCCGCGTCCACGAAGTCCGCTGTCTTTAATTGTAGTAATGATTTCTTCGGGTGTAAGTTTTGTAAGCGCTTTTCGAAGTCCGGTAAATCCTCCTAATCGTTGATATTCTTCTAAGTCATCTGGTTTAATTTCACCTCTAAATTCTGTCGCGATATTAATCTGACCATCCAAGAATTCAGCAACAGGTGTGTCAGTACTTTCCGATGAATATTTATTTGTTGAAACAGGGCGCCCGTTTAAGACATAGTTGCTAACATATCCTTTCAATTCAGTTTTGATGCGAGTTAGCAGATTTTTCGATCTAAAGTGTCTTCGGATTATTTCGTTAACCTCATCCGATTTAATTTTGGTATAGTAATATGGTGATTCACCATTTTTATGAATCTCCAGTAATGGTACCTGATTACAAATTCCAACACAACCTACTTGTTTAACATCTACGTTGGTTTTGTTTGCTTTTAAGGATTTCTCAAGTTCATATTTTACATCAGAACTACCACTTGCAACGCAACATGATCCCAGTCCAATACGTATCTCACCTTCGATTTCTCTGTTAATTCCAGAAACAGTATTCTCATCTGACTGGGTATTACCATCAGAATTTAAGAATTCATCGAGAATAGAAGCTACATTGGATGGTTCCACATGTCCGAATGTTGTATTATCAATTTGTACAACTGGAGCTATGGTGCAACATCCTAGGCATGCAACTTTATCCACAGTAAAAACTCCATCGGTATCTGTGTCTTCAATATCATCAATATTTAACTCTCTTTTAAAAGCATCATAAACTCGCATGGCGCCTTTAACATGGCAAGCTGTACCAACACAAACTTTTATAATATGCTTTCCAACAGGCTTATGTCTGAATTGAGAATAAAAGGTTGAGATTCCGTAAATACGTGCAAGACTGATTTTTGTATTATCGCAAACATGCTGCATTGCTTCAGAAGGCAAGTAATTAAACTCATCCTGAATAGCCTGTAGAATTGGAATAACAGCATCAACTGTAGTTCCTTTTTCAGCAATTATTTTGTCTATTATTTTGTTCATTTACTTGCCAATACAAAAAAGGTGCTTGTTTCCTCTAATATAAATCATGCCATCTGAAAATGCAGGCGTTGTCATACAGTTCTCACCTATTGGAGATTCTGCAACCAATTCAAAGGTTTTCTCTGCCTTAAAAATATGCATTATTCCCTGCATATCCATTAAATATATTTTTCCATCAGCCAACATTGGTGATGAGTAAAATCCATTATCGAATTCATGTTCCCAGTATATTTCACCTGTCTTTGCATCATAACATGCCATGGCTCCATAACTCGTTGCCATAAAGAGAAATTCTTTGGTTGCGACAGGACTTGGTACATCTGATAAGTATTCATCACTTTCCCATAATATTTCAGGTTTGTCACCAATTTGGATCGCCACCAAAATTGCATATTCATTTACAGCATAAACGACTTTGTCAGCATATGCCACAGATGGACCAACTTCTCCAAATATGCAGTCAATCTGCCAATTTTCTTTTCCTGTTAAAGGATTATATGATGCAACGATGGGATCAGCCGCAAGAATGACTTCATATTGGGATCCTGTATTCACAACCACCGGTGATGCCCATGATACTTTTACATTTCTATCTGTTGACCAAATAGTTTCACCAGTCTTAGTTGAAAGGCCGAGTAGTTTCGGTGATTTCTTGATGTCGTATTGTAATATAAGGACATTCTCATATACATATAGTGATGATGAATGACCATAGTGATTTCCTGTGTTACCAAGATTACGTGACCAAAGTGGATTCCCTTCCATGTCAATTGCAATTACATCGCCATTTCCAAAAATTGCAAAAATCGAATTTCCGTCTGTTGTTAATGTTGGAGCTGCCAAACCTGTATCATCAGTAACTTTAGGTGATTTCTCAGGTGAGCCATCAACGCCTGTAACGTCCACCGTCCATAAAATATTACCTTTGAATCTATCTATACAGTAAACCTCCCGTTTATTATCATTTGCCCCGGAAACAAATACTTTATCATCCCAAATTATGGGTGAGTTATAACCATGTATTGGAATTTTTAGCTTCCATACTATGTTTTCACCTGTTTCGCCGTTCCATGTAATAGGAATGTTACTATGAAATGAAATCCCATTGCCACCCGGACCTCTAAATGAAGGATGGTTTTTGTTGATTTCCTCTGCAGTAGGATAATTAGTAGTTTTATTCTTTACTGTTTGAGTATCTTTTGTTGATGGCTTTTCTTCTTCCTTATTAATATCAGGTGTTGCTATAACTTTATCAGAATCTTCTGTTATTTTTTCGCTTGTCTTTACTTCGATTTCATTTGATGCAATGGGCTCATTATTGGCAGCTTGCTTGTTTATGGTGCTTGTGTCAATATTATCAGATTCAATAATTTCAACCTCATTTTCTTCAGGCTGCTCAATAATTGCGGTTTCTTGTTTTAAAACTGGAAACTTACCCAATTCACTATGGGTTAAATATGCAGTAACTAATGCAATAATCACAAGGATACCTCCACTAATGGAAATCCATTTTCGTGCATTTTTTTGTTCTTTGAAATGAGAGGTTCCATCGCTTAGCACAACTTGTTTGTCAGAATTTGCACCGATCATCTGCATGGATAAAACTAATACACCGATGAACAATAGTAGTAGGTATCCTCCTGTACGAACCTGCCATTGATTGGTGAAATATGCTTTTCTTGATAGAAGATCTACAGTTCTAACCTGTTCTCTTAATTGCTCATCATCTGGATTCTGATTAAGTCTGTCAACCAACGCATTAATTAATTCTGTTTCAACTGGATCAATGCTGTTGTATTGTGCATAATTGACAATCAATAGAATTGAAATAATAAAAACAAAAGCTCCGGCTACCTGAGCCACTCTCGTCCATATTAGTTTATTTGATGTGTCTTTTTCCATTTATATTTTAAGTAAGATAATCATCAATATTGTTAACTATATTTTTTCAATTAGTTTATCTGAATCATCCACAGGACAATAATCCATGCATCTGGCACAACTGAAGCATGTTCCTTTATTTGGCTCATAATCTTTTCGATATTTGAAAACAGAAAGGTTTGCAAGAGTAAATCCAAATACCAATCCAATGAAAGCACCCAGCCACATACTTCCTGTTCTAAATTTGTCAATTATCGAATTAGCCTCCATATAAAGTTCATCTTTCGATATCCCTGAAGTTCTGAACCCTTCAATATCTAAACTCTCAACGTATTGAGGTGATTCCAATATCTGAGGATTATTTTCCAGGATCCTTACTTCACTAGCTAATTGAACCTTCGTATTAACCATAGCGAGATTATTATGAAATTGTAGACCTGTCCATATGCCTATGAAAACTAATATTGGTATAATGATCGAAAGTGTTACAAATCTGCGGAAGGTTGATTTTTTTGATTCTTTCAATTTTATTTCATCGGGGATATCAATGGCCCCAAATGGACATGAGTTCTCACATAATTTACATTGAATACATTTGGTTGGCGTAATGGTCATATGCTTACTAGAAATTCGACTGAACCAATTTAATAATACACCATATGGACAAAAGAATCTACAATAAGGCCGAGCAATGAAGATGCTTGTCGCCAAAAAGGTTCCTCCCAAAACAAACATGGAAAATTCAGCGTTCAGTCGATATATCCCAACAAATGGATCATATCTACAAATCACAAAGTCTGTTTCTGTTGCTGCATATAAAACTGCCAATCCAAGGTATATAAACGGTATTAATCCAAGTAATTTTTGAATCCATATATTCAACTTCATTG